>CAVHKV010000180.1:0-2157 GCA_963636635.1 uncultured Bacteroidales bacterium | reverse complement strand
CCTCGCGACGGAGAACGTCGAGGTGGTCGATGCCTTCCTCGCAAGCGAGGCCGGTCGGGGCTTTGAGCGAGCGAGCTTGCTCGAGGCGCCTGCCGTTTCCCGCTGCGAGACGGCAAAGACCCTCATCGCAGATAACCTCACGCCTGCGGGAGACTCCCAGTCCGCTCCGCGCGCCGGCTCCTTCGACGGTCACTTCTTCGCCCGCCTTGTTCGCAAGGCATAGCAAGGCAAATCGAACATATCGCTGAACACAAGAAGGGACGCGAACCAGATGGTTCGCGTCCCTTTGCGTTTGCTACCTTTTGCTCGCGTTCGTCTCTAGGTTTGTCTAGCTACTTTCGCGAACGTGGCCCCGGCTTTCTAGCTTAGCCGCGCATGCGCCTACCCGCAGCAGGAGCAGTTTCCGCCGCCGCAGGTGGAGCAGCTGGAGCCCGAGGTGCCCTCGGTGCTGGAGCTGCCGCCGCGCTGGTCGGTGTTGTAGAAACCCGAGCCCTTGAAGCTGATGCCCGAAGCGTTGAAGACGCGCTCTGCGGGCTGCCCGCAAGTGGGGCAGTTGATCTCGGGGCGCTCGGACATGGGGTGCTCGACCTCAAAGACGTTGCCGCAGCTCGTGCAGCGATAGTCATAACGTGCCATCTTGCAAAAACCTTTCGTACCTGCGCACATGGCCACTTGGCCGTGGCGCCCTCTTTTGCCTGCGCTCCTGCGCTCACGTGGTCGAGATTAAAGCGCCGCGCGAGGCCGGGGCAGACAGTTTGTCCATAGAAATGCGGCCCTGCGGCCGCGACGTCAGTTACTTTACCCAAATTCGCCAAGCATTTCAGCAAAAGCGCCAGCTCCATGCCTAACCCGTACTCTCCGTTAGACCATCGTTGACATGTAGCATGTCTGCTCCAGCGTCTTACCATCAAAACTGTCGGGCTACGGAAAAACTCAAGCTTCGGTGAGCGACTCAAATGGTGTACGTTCTTAGCCGGACTGCTTGCGCCCGGCGGCAATGGCCGGGCTGACGGACGGGGGACCCTTGGCTAAGATCAGCGGCGCCATTTTTGACTGCGACGGAACGCTTCTGGACTCGATGGGCATGTGGATGAACGTGTTCGCCACGTTGCTCACCAACAACGGCCTCGAGCCCACGCCCGAGCTACAGGCCAAGATCGAGGCCATGACGCTGCCCAACACCGGCAAGTTCCTGCATGGGGAGTACGGCATGTGCGGAAGCCCCGAGGAGGTCGTCGACCAAATCCACGAGCTCGTAATCCACGAGTACGAGACCAACGTGGCCGAGATGCCCGGCGCCCACGCCTTTGTGGAGAGTCTGCACGCGGCCGGCGTCCCCATGGTGGTGGCAAGCTCCACTACTTCGGCCGTGGTGCGTCGTGCGCTCGAGCACTTTGGCATGGTGGACCTCTTTGAGGACGTGCTCTGCACCGCCGAGGTCCGCGATGGGCGCGACAAGGACTTCCCCGACGTCTACCTCGCGGCCTGCGAGCGCCTTGGCACGCCCATGGAGGAGACCTGGGTCTTTGAGGACGCGCCCTTTGCCGTGCGTTCCGCTCGTCGCGCCGGCTTTCATGTGACGGGCGTCCACAACGACCACGATGGTCGTGACCCGCGCTTTATTGCCTTATGGGCGGACATCTTCTCAGAGAACTACGAGTCCGTCTCGCTTGAGGCCATCGCCGCCTTTGACGATGCCGCCCGCAAGCCCATGCCCGAGGAGGCCTAGCCATGCGCACGCTGCTCGTAGCGGGCTCGCCCGAGCCGAGCTCACCCGAGCTGGTGGCCCGCCTTGCCAAGGAGGCCGGCCTTGTGGTGGCGGTTGACCGAGGGGCGGACGCCTGTCGCGCGGCCGGGGTCGTCCCCGGCGCTTTCTGCGGTGACGCCGATACGGTAAGCCCCGACACGCTTGCCTGGATTCGGGGCTTGCAAGGCGCTGACGCCCCCGAGCTTTCCGTGGTGCCGGCCGACGATGTGCGAGAGACGCCCGAGGTGGGCCAGATGGGGGAGAGCTTTGGCATTCGCCTCTTCCCGCCGGCCAAGTACGACACCGACCTCTCGCTGGCCTTTTCCTGCGCGCGCGAGCTTGCCTGCGAGCTCGGCGAGTCGCTTGAGGTCACGCTTACCTGCGCGAGCGCCGGCCGCATGGACCATGCC
>CAVHKV010000179.1:0-4046 GCA_963636635.1 uncultured Bacteroidales bacterium | reverse complement strand
CCCGTCCTGCGCGTGGCCTGCTGCGCCTCCACCGAGCCCAGCATCTTCAACAGCGACGGAAACATCGTGGGCTGCGACGCCGAGATAGTCCAGCGCGTGGCCTACGAGCTGGGCATGCGCGTGGAGTTCCAGGACATGGCCTTCTCGGCCTGCCTCACCTCGGTCGCCACCGGCGGCTCGGACCTCGCCCTTGGCTACTCCTACACCGAGGAGCGCGCCAAGACGGTGGACTTCACCGACGCCTACGCCACCAACAACTACGTCTTCGTCACCCGCACCGACAACGTGCCGGCCGGCAGCGGCTCTGACGTGGTGAACATGACCGTGGCCGAGCAGTACGAGATGCTCGCCGGCTCCACCATCGGCACGGCCGAGGGCACCATCGACAACATCGAGCTCACCGACAACGTGCAGGACGGCAACGTCCTGGCCTTCCCCTCCGACCCGGATTCCATGGCGGCCCTTGCCGCCGGCAAGGTTGACTACGTCTCGCTCACCGAGGTCTACGCCATCCTCTACCAGCGGCAGAACCCCGGCTACGTCCGCGTGACCCCGTGCTATTTGGACTACAGCGCCTGCTTTGCCGTGGCCAAGGGCAACGACGAGCTGCGCGAGAAGGTCAACGCCGTCATCGACCAGATGGAGGAGGACGGCACCCTCGACAAGCTCTACGACAAGTGGATCTTGCAAGGCAACTACAGCATGGACGACGTGCCGGTACTCGAGTACGCGCCCGTGCTGCGCGTGGCCGTGAACTCGTCCAACGAGCCGCAGACCTTCATCCAAAACGGCGAGCAGGCGGGCTATGACGTCGAGGTCATCGAGCGCGTGGCCTACGCCTTGGGCATGAAGGTCGAGTTCCAGGTCCTGAACTTCTCCTCCATCATGCCCGCCATCACCTCGGGCAAGGTTGACATCGCCTGCGGCCCGGCCGCCACCGAGGAGCGCAAGGAGCAGGTGGACTTCACCGACCCCTACCTCGTCACGGGCTGCTGCATCATCTACAAAGAGGACGGCAGCACGGCCACGAGGGGCATCTTTGACGGGCTCAGGGACAACATCGAGCGCACCTTCCTCACCGAGGGCCGCTGGAAGCTCGTGCTCTCGGGCCTGGGCGTCACGCTCGCCATCGCCATCGGCTCCTTTGCGCTCGCGAGCCTCGTGGGTGCGGGCCTCACCGCGGCCTCCCGCAGCAGGCGCGCCTGGCTGCGCGGGCTCAACAAGCTGTGGCGAAAGCTCGCCTCGGGCATCCCCGTGCTCGTGTGGCTCATGGTGCTCTACTACGTCGTCTTCTCCAACGTCAGCATCAGCGCCATGGTGGTGGCCATCCTCTGCTTTGGCCTCGTAGGAGCGGGAGGCGTCGCCGGCATCTACGAGACGGGCTTGGCCGCGGTTGACCCCGGCGAGGTTGAGGCGGCCCACGCCCTTGGCTTCTCGTACGGCGAGACCTTCCGGCGCATCGTGGCCCCGCAGGCCTTCCAGCGCGTCTGGGGGCTCTACGCCGGGCAGTTCGTAGGCATGGTGAAGCAGACCTCCATCGTGGGCTACGTGGCAATACAAGACCTCACCAAGGCCTCCGACATCATCCGCAGCCGCACCTTCGACGCCTTCTTCCCGCTCGTCTCCAGCGCGCTCATCTACTTTGCCGTGATCGTGGGCGCCACCTGGCTCATGGGCCTTTTGGCCCGCAAGCTCGACCCAAAACGCCGCCGCCCCGAGCGCGTTCTCAAGGGCATTGAGACGGGTAAGCGGGGCTAGCCGTTCTCCGTTGCGCTAGCGAAGAGACGACCGGATTGTATGACACGCCGACCGTACGTTCCCGCTCGGCAAGTACGCTCCTCCCAAACGTGGGAATGGGCGCAACCGGAACCCGCAAGGTCCAGCTACGCCCAGCGCACAAAACTAACGGATAGCAATAAATACCAGCTCAGAAGCCTAGCTGTTCTTCATGACGATGCCGCCGATGGTGTCGGCCACGTGCTCGCAGGCGTCCACCGTGTACTCCAGGTACATATAGATCTCGCGCGTAGCGATGATGGCAAGGGCGTCGGCGCAGTTCGTATGCAGCTCGCGCATGATACGGATGTAGACGTCGTCTGCCATGCCCTCCACCGTGTTGATGGAGACCACGTAGTCGCCGAGGGTCTTGGACTTCTTGAAGTTCGGCAGCTCGGCCACGAGCTTCTCCACCTGCTCGCAGGCCTTCACGAGCATGGTGACCATCTCGAGCGCGCCGGGCGTGACCTCGGTGACGTTGTTGTAGTAGAGGCGGTGCAGCACGCCCTCGACGCAGTCGGTGATGTCGTCGAGGTTGGAGCTGAGCTCGGCCAGGTCCTCGCGCTCGAGCGGGGTGATGAAGGCCGAGGTGAGGACGTCGAGCAGCTCGTGGCGCAGCTCGTCGTTGGCCTGCTCGATCTCGTGCAGCTCAGCCATGCGGGCCTCGAGCTCATTCGGCTCGTAGTTGCGCATGACCTGCTCGAGCAGGCGCGCGGCGGCGAGGTTGTTGGCCGCGGCCTTGTTGAAGTTGTCGAAGTAGTAGGAATCGGGCTTGCGTGCCATAGTGGCTCCCTTCCTCGGGTTTTATGAATGTCGGCGGTTCGAGGGCTTGGCTGCGGTTCGAGGGTCGATTGGGCGCGAGAGACATACTCCGCATCCGCCTTCCCTATCCACCCTGTGCGGACGCGTCGCGGGGCGCAGGCGTTTCTTCGTTTCGGGCCTCCCGTACCTCGCCCCGGTCATTGCACGAGACGCGGCTTGCATCGGCGCCGGCTAGAACAGATACATGAACAGCTTGGCCATGGCAAAGGCGATGAGGCCGCAGCCCGGGAAGGTGAAGACCCAGGTGAGCATCATGTCCTTGACCACGCCAAAGTTGATGGCCGAGAGGCGCTTCACCGCGCCCACGCCCATGATGGCGCTCGTCTTGGTGTGGGTGGTGGAGACGGGGATGCCGAGCAGGGTCATCACGAGCAGGCACAGCGAGCTTGCAAGGTCGGCGGCGAAGCCCTGGTACTTCTCGAGCTTCACCATGTCCATGCCCACGCTCTTGATGATGGGCTCGCCGCCCACGCTCGTGCCGATGCCCATGGTGAAGCTGCACAGTAGCATGAGCCACACGGGGATGATGACGCCTTCCACGCTGCTCTGACCGTTGCAGAAGGCCATGCCGAGGAAGAGCACGCCGATGAACTTCTGACCGTCCTGCGCGCCGTGCATGAAGCTCATGGCCCCGGCGCCGAAGATCTGCGCGTAGCGGAAGAACCCGTCGGTGCGCCGCCGGTCGGCCCCGGCAAAGACGAGCGTCACGGCCTTGCAGCACAGCCAGCCGATGGCAAAGCCAAACAGCAGGCTCATGACCAGGCCGTAGATGACCTTCACCCACTCCCCCGCGTTGACGCCGTCGAGCCCGCCGTGGATGGCGATGGCCGCGCCAGTAAGCCCGGCGATGAGGCTGTGGCTCTCCGAGGTGGGGATGCCAAAGACCGATGCCGCCACCGAGTACACCACGATGGAGAACAGCGCCGCGCACAGGGCGATGAGGGCCTCGGAGGTGTTGCCGCCAAAGTCCACCATGTTGGAGATGGTGGAGGCCACGCTGGCGTTGAGCTGCGTCATCACGAGGACGCCGAGGAAGTTGAGGGCGGCGCTCATGAGGATGGCGGGCTTCACGCGCATGCAGCGCGTGGTGACGCAGGTGGCGATGGCGTTGGGGGCGTCGGTCCAACCGTTCACGAAGATGACGCCGAGCGTGAGCAAGGTCGTGAGCGCGAGCGGCGGGCTCGACATCACCTGAGACGCAAAATGCGCAAGCGAAACGTCCAAGCTGCAGCCCTTTCTCTTGGGGCCGCCCCATACGGCATCTCCGGCCGCCTGGGGCATGCCCGGCCTGCATGTCCTTTGCAGGCTGGCTCCGTGCAAGCAGGACGAGACGTGAGCTGGGCTTATATGGACGAAGCAGACACAAGCGACCTTGCGCCCAACGCCCCTAAGCCCGCGCCGCCACCGAACGCAACGGAGCAACCTCTCCTTCCATTGTGTCCAAAGGA
>CAVHKV010000178.1:0-4090 GCA_963636635.1 uncultured Bacteroidales bacterium | reverse complement strand
GGCAGCGTCCGCCTCGGCGTCCTCGCCAAGGAGGACGCCCGCCATCTTGGCGCCGACGGTCGAGAAGAACGAGGGTCCCTTGGCGCTCCCCTGCTTGGCGTCTTGCCCCGCGGCCTCGCCGCGCCTGGCTCGTTCGCGGGCAGCGGCGCGCTTGGCGCGGGCCTCCTCGCGGGCGGCGGCTCGGGCATCGGCCTCGGACGTATCGACGGTGGACGACACAGACGCGGTAGCCGCGACAGACGCGGCAGCGACGCGATCGGTAACGCGGCTCGCATCCGCGGAATTCGCGTGCCCCGCGGTATCCCCAGCGGCCTGGGCGCCGGAGCCTGCGGCAACGCGAGCGCCCGTGCGAGCAAGGCTTACTCCGCCAGCAACCGGCTCGCGGTCAGCAGCCCCGGCAGCCTGGGCTCCGGAGCCCGTGGCAGCACGGGCGCCCGTGCGAGCAAGGCCCGTTCCGCCGGCGACCGGCTCGTGGATGGCCGCGACGGCGCCCTTTGCGTGGGCGCGGCGGGCGGCGCGGGGCTCGGCCTCTCTGGCACGCCCACGACGAGGCGCGCCCTCCCCGCCTTGCGACGAGGTGCGAGCGTCCTGGCCGGCCTCAGAAGAGCGAGAGCCCGACCCCAAAACAAGGATGTTGCCGTTTGAACTCATGGGCGATGTGCTTCGTTTCTGCTGTGTGTTGCCCTCAAAAACTGCGCGACGCGCGGCCGCGCTTGGCTTGTGATTATGACAGATTAGCGCCCGTCCGCGGCCTTGCTCTTGGCCTGGCCCCAGAGCTGCTCAAGCTCTTCACGAGAGACGTCGGAAAGCGCGCGGCCCTGCTCGGCGGCCATGGCCTCCATCGCAGCCCAGCGCGAACGGAACTTCTCGCAGCTCAGACGAAGCGCGGTCTCGGCGTCGAGGTGCTCCTTGCGCGCCACGTTCACGGCAGAGAAGAGCACGTCGCCAAACTCCTCGAGCGCGGCGTCCGAGCCGCTCTGCTCGGCGGAGAACTCGGCGCGCTCCTCGTCCACCTTGGCCCAGACGTCGGCCGTGGTCTCCCAGTCAAAGCCGCAGGCAGCGGCCTTCTTGGAAATCTTCTGCGCCTGCATGAGGGCCGGCATGGCGCGCGGCACCGCGTCGAGCAGGCTGCCGGCGGGCGCCTCGCCCTCCTCGGCGGCCTTGCGCTCCTCGAGCTTCACCTTGGTCCAGATGTCGAGGACCTCCTCGGAGTCGCTCGCGCTCACGCCGGCGCCAAAGACGTGCGGGTGGCGGCGGACGAGCTTCTCGTCAAGGTCATGGCAGATGTCGGCAAAGGTGAACTCGCCCGCGTCGGCCGCGATCTGGGCGTGGAGCAGCACTTGCATGAGCACGTCGCCCAGCTCCTCGCGCAAGTGGGCCGCGTCTCTGCTCTCGATGGCGTCGAGGGCCTCGTAGGCCTCCTCAATCATGTTCTTGGAGATGCTCTGGTGGGTCTGCTCGCGGTCCCAGGGGCAGCCGTCTGCCTGGCGCAGGCGCCAGATGGTGCGGACGGCCTGCTCGAGCTCGAGCTGACGGCCGGGGGCGTCGGTGCGCAGCAGGCTCTGGGCGTCGGCCTGGGCGCACGGCACGTCGTGGCGCCCGCCGAGCGCGGCCACCAGGCCCTGCTCCGCAAGCGCGGCGAGCACGCCCTCGGCCAGCTGGGCGGCGCCGACGGCGTTGGGGTGCAGACGGCGGTCGCTGTACAGCGAGCTGTCGTGGGCCACGAGGTCGGCGCCCTCGATGTAGCCCAGGCCCAGGCGGGCGCACTCGTCGCACAGCACGCTGCGGTACCACGCGAGCGTGCAGCCGTGGCGGCGCTCCTCGGCCTCGTCGGCGCGCCAGATGGGGCTCACCACAAAGATGGGTGTGTCAACGAACTTCTCGGCAAGTTTGCCGAGGTAGGTGGTCATGTCGCTCACGAGATCGCGCTTGGAGTCCGTGTGGGCCCAGTCGTTGGTGCCGTAGGCCACCAAGATGGCGGCGGGCGGGTTCTCGCGCAGGGCCTTCATGCCGCGCAGGGTGTGGGAGTCGAAGTGGTGGCCGGCGATGGCCTGGTTCACGAGGTCGAGCCCCAGGGCGCGGGCCACGCGGGCCGGCCAGGAGGCGCTCGGCGTGCCCACCACGTAGCCCTGCGTGATGGAGTCGCCCAGGGCCAGCAGGTAGCCGCGCTCGGGCGCGGGCTCCAGGCTGCCGTTGGTGGAGAGGTTGCCCACGGCCACGTTCATGAGGCAGGGCAGGTAGACGGCCACCTCGGCCGGGGCGTGGGCGGGGTTCTCGAACTTGAGGGTCACGAGGCCCTCAGTGGCCGGGGCCGTGATGCGGTAGACGCCGTCCACCACGAGGTCGATGCCGTCGACGACGCCGGCGAGGTCGTCGCGCGTCTCGCCCGCCTCGCGCGCGAACTGCGAGGCCTCGGTGACGCTCGCGCTCTCGTAGCGCGGGCCCTCGATGACGGAGAGGTCGAAGCAGACCTCGTCGCCGGTGGTGACGAGGTTGATGGTGGTGCCGGCACAGGCCTTGGCCGCACGCTCGCGACCGGCCTCGGCGGCAGCCTCCACCTGCTTCTTTGCCATGCGAGACGGACGAACGAGGCCGTCGGGGCGGTAGACCAGGTGGTGGGCGCCGCGGATGAAGGGCGCGATGTTGGCGGTTGCGGTCATGGTGTTCCTCTCATTTGGCTTTTGCCAAGTGTAGCGCGCCGCCCGCCCGCGGCCCCAGGCATAACACGATGCTTACGCGAAGCCGCCCGCCCCGCAGGCCGGGTTGGCGGCGGGCAGGGCGGGCGGACTGACGGGTTAGCGGATGGGAGCGGAAGGGCGGTGCGACGGGCGCAGGCGGGCGATGCGGATGGGCGGCGCGAGCAAGCAGCGGGCGCGGGCGCAACAACGGCGAACAAGAGCCGGCCGAGACGCGCCGCGCTCAACCGCCCAACGCAAACCCGCAGACAGCCAAGCCTACACCAGCCCCTCTTCCTCGGGGTAGACGATGCCCCAGTCACGGCGGAGCTTGGTCATGATCGCCATGTTGTCGGCCGTGTAGGCGAGCATGTTGTGCTCAAGCTCGTCGCCGGCCACCGCGCGCTCGAGGTCTGCCACCTCGTAGCACAGGGCGTAGGCCTCCTCGCCCAGGTGGACCTCCTCGCGGCGGTTGTCGGCCGTCCAGGTGATGGTGGCGCGGTCCGCGCGCGGGTAGTTCATGATCTCGATGTAGCAGTCCTCAAAGCTCAGCATGGCGCGCTTGGGCTGCTTGGAGTGCAGCGACATGGTGATGGAGGCCATCTGCATCTCGGCGTTGCGCAGGATGATGCTGCTCGTGACGTCCACGCCGGTGGAGCAGGCGTTGCAGATGGAGAGGACGTCGATGGGTTCGCTGTCCATGAACAGGCGCGCGAGCGTGACGGGATAGACGCCAATCTCGAGCATGGCGCCGCCGGCGCGCTTGAGGTTGAAGAAGGCGTTCTCGGGGTCATAGGGCTTGTAGCTGCCAAAGTTGAGCGTGGCGAGGTTCAGGTGGCCAAAGTCGCCGGCCATGGCGCGGGCGATGAGGCCGCGGTAGAGCGGCATGTGCAGGATGGTGGTGGCGTCCACGAGCTCCACGTGGTTGGCGTCGGCCAGCTTGGTGGCCTCGGCGAGCTCCTCGGAGTTGAGCGTGATGGACTTCTCGCACAGGACGTGCTTGCCGGCGGCCAGCGCGCCGCGCATGAAGCCGATGTGGGTGTTGTGCGGCGTGGAGATGTAGACGGCGTCCACCTCCGGGTCGGCGTAGAGCTCCTCCGGCGTGGCGTAGACGCGCTCGATGCCCCACTGCTCGGCGAAGGCCTGGCCCTTGGCGGCCGTGCGGTTCCAGACGCCCGTGAACTTCCTGCCGGCGAGGGCGAGGGACTGCGCCATCTCGTTGGCGATGACGCCGCAGCCGATGATGGCCCAGCGCAGCTGCGGGGCCTCGAAGATGTCATCCGGGAAGGGCTTGCCCTCAACCGCGGCAAAGGCCGCCTTGGCCGCCGCGGCGGCGTCGATGGGGCCCGCGTTGTTCTGCGCCATGTCTGCTCCTGTCCGCCGGCCGCGCCGGCACGCTTGGGTGTCCGCCCGTA
>CAVHKV010000177.1:0-4092 GCA_963636635.1 uncultured Bacteroidales bacterium | reverse complement strand
GATGTGGGCTGCCGTCGCGTCACCGACCTGTTCCTCTCGCGCGAGGACCCGCCCTCGGCCGAGGCGCTTGAGCAGGCGAGGGACTTCTGCCGCGAAGCCTTCGAGGCCGGCCTCCCGCTCGAGGCCAAGCGCCCCGAGCGCCTCGTCTGCGTTGGAGGAACCGTGACCACGCTCGTGGCCATCTTGGCGTCGCTTGTGCCCTACGACGCCTCGTTCGTGCACCTCCACAGCCTCTCGCTTGCCGAGGTGGACAGGCTGGCGGCCCAGCTCGCGAGCCTGCCGCTCGAGCAGCGCCGCGGCGTGGCGGGCCTGCAGCCCAAGCGTGCCAACGTCATCGTGGCCGGCGCGGTGTGCGTGGGTGAGCTCATGCGCGCCTGCGGCGTGGACGAGCTCACGGTGAGCGAGAGCGACCTGCTCTACGGCCTCTCCCTCGCAACCGCGGCCGCCGCCGACGGCGCCGAGATTCCGGTGCCCTGGCAGCCGCAACTCTTCTCTTTGCGCTAAGGTAGACGGGCGCAAAACGCGCTTGGCCCCAAACGGGGCAAGTCACCCATGGGGGCGTGGCGGAATTGGCAGACGCAGGGGCCTTAAAAGCCCTCGCCGGAAGGCTTGTGGGTTCGAATCCCACCGCCCCTACCATGTAGTTAGAGCCCAACTGCTTCGTGAGGCCTTCATACCCGTGCGCCGCGCATGGGTTCGAACCCGCAAGGGCGCGAGCGTAAAGAAAACGCGGAGCGTTTTTAGCGAGCGGGCGAGACGCGCGGAGCGCGGCGAAGCCGCCAAAGATTGCGGAGCAATCTTTGGACATCCCACCGCCCCTACCATGTAGTTAGAGCCTAGCTGCTTCGTGAGGCCCTCATGTCCGCACGCCGCGCATGGCTCGAACCCACGGCGCGCGCCCGTCGACCTGCAGGTTTCCGTTTCAAAATAGTCCGTTGTAATAAGCCTGAAGAAGCGCTAAAGTACCCGCTTGTGAAATCGAATACCTACCTGAGCGCGCGAACCACCCCAAACGATTGCGCAGCCCGCAGACGCGAATCGCCAGGTCATGTCGTTGTAGAAGGACGGCAATGAAGCACATCCTCATGGCCTGCGGCACGGGCATCTGCACATCCTCGGCGGTTCGCTACCGCGTCAGCAAGTTCCTCGACGAGAACGGCTACGCCGGCACCTACGACGTCACCCAGTGCAAGATGGCCGACGTTCCCAAGCTCAGCGCCAGCCACGATTTCCTCATCGCCGTGACGCTCATCTCCGGCACCCTCGACATTCCCTATGTGAACGGCGTCCCCTTCCTCACCGGCGGTGACGCCCGCGAGTCTGAGCGCGCCCTCGTTGCCCTCATGAACGCCCCCTCCCGCCAGCCGGAGGCCGTCTGCGCCTAGCTGCCGTTGCGGCAGTTACCTTGAGACGGCAGATTTCTTGCCGTCGCCCAGCGCCGTTGCGTGTGTTTCATCGGTCACCTCGCCTCATGTCTCCCGCTTGCTACCATAGGGGGCGAGAGAAAGGAGGTCGGCCAGGTGGTTGACCCGCAGTTTGAGGATTACCAGCGCCTGAGCACCCGCTTTGCGCTGAGTTTGGACGGCAACGACCCGTTCGCCGCGGCGCGCGCGGTCACGGATTTTAGGCGCAAGTTCCGCACGAGTCGCGACTCGCTGCCGCAGACCGACGCGGACCGCGCCTTCCACCTCGTGGCCAAGGCGTGCGACCTCATCGACTACCAACTGCCCTTCTCCACCGAGGAGGGTGGCCCCGACATCATTGCCGAGGCGCGCAAACTGTTGCTCGAGGCGCTCGAACTCGACGAGCACTGCTTCGACGCGCGCCGCATGCTGGCGGCCGCCGACAGCCCCTCGCCCAATGACTACTACCGCTATCTGGCCGACAACGCCCGCGAGGTGCGCGCCTATTGCGAGAAGGAGCGCACCCGCCTTGCCGACGAGCACGGCGAGGGCGACATGGCGGCCTTTGCCGGCGAGCTCGCCATGAGGCCCTACCTGCGCTGGCTTGCCGCCCAGGCCATGAACGCCCTCGTGTGCGGGCGCTACCGCCTGTGCATCCAGGCCGGCCTCGCCGCGCGCGAGATTGACCCCACCGACCCAACCGGCATGCGCCTTTCGCTCGCGCTGGCCTACGCAAAGCTCGAGGACGAGGCGGCGCTCAACGAGCTGCCGGGCAGCAACGGCAAGGGCCGCGGCTGCGCCTGGTTCCTGCTGGCCCGCATGGCGCTGGCCTTCAAGCGCGAGGACCGTGCGGCCGCCGAGCGCGAGGTCGCCAGCATCCTGGCCACCTACCCCAACGCCGGCACCACGCTCAGCCGCCAGGACGACCTGCCCGACGGCGTCTTCTGCCGCGTCAACGTGGGGCCGCTGAGCGAAGACGAGCTGATCCTGGCCACCTCGGAGTCCACCGTGCTTCTGCAGGAGGGCTATGACCTGCGCGAGCGCGGCACGCTTGGCTCGTGGCTCGCCAGCAGGCCCGAGGTTGTGGAGGCCGCCGCGCGCGAGGCCGCGCTCGACCCCACGCTGCGTGACGGAGGTGCGATGTGAAGTACCAAGAAGAGCTGGTAGAGAGGCTGGCGCAGCATCGTCGCGCCCAGCTGGGTGACTTGTCCGAGCATGCCTACGAGGAGCTTGTGCTGGCGGTTCGCCGTGACGCGCAGGCGTTTCTCGTCGATGATTCCGACCGCGCCTACGAGCGGCTCGGCAAGGCGCTGGCCGCCAACGAGCTCGCGCAGGTTGAGGAGGAGTTCCTCGACGACGCGGCCTACGAGGCCTCGCGCAAGCGTCGCCTGCTGAAGCTCCGCGAGGGCTGCGCCGCGGCGCTGGCCCTGAGCGAGGACTGCCTGGACGCGCGAACCATCCAGGTGCTGCTCGAGAACGAGAACCCCGACGCCGCCCTCGTGGCGCTGGAGGCCCTTGCGCACGAGCAGGGTCTCGAGTTCGTAGCGGCGGGTGTGGGCGTGGGCGAGCCTTCCTGTCCCGGTGATGCGTGGGACGACGTGTTCGCACGGCCGAAGCTGCGCCTGCTGGCCGCCATCGCGCGCGCCCGGCTCGACACCGCCCGCTACAAGGCGGCCATCGCCACCTGCGAAAAGCTCGTGGAGCTCGACTCGCTGGACCACCTGGGCGCCCGCTACAGCTGGGCCATCGCCCTTGCCCGCCTCGAGGATGAGAAGGGCCTCGATGCACTCGACGCCCGGTTCGGCCGTGCGGGCAACGCCTGGATCCACCTCGCGCGCACGCTGCTTATGTTCAAGCTCGACCGCATGCCCGCCGCGCGCCGCGCGCTTCGCGGCTACGCGAGCCTGTGCGAGGGCGGCGCCTACGCGCTGCTGCGCCCCACCTTCATCGACGGCTACCTCCCCGACCGCCCGGCGTTTACGGCCGGCAGCTTTGAGGAGGCGGCGCTGGCCGTGCACGAGTGCGACCCCGTCGTCATGGACACGCCCGACTTCATCGGCTGGGCCACCGCCCAAGACGGCTTTGCGCAACAGGCCGAGAAGTTCGCCCGCGACCACGACCTCGACTGGTAAGCAGGGGAGTCGCGAGCGGTTGCGGTCGCGGCTGTTTAGCGCGGCGGCTTGCCGGTGCGGCGGCTTGCCGGCGCGGCCGGCGGCCTGCGCGGCGGGTTGCCAGTGCAGCGGGTGGTCTGTGCGGCGGGTTGCCAGTGCAGCGGGAGAACTGTACGTGGGTGACGCTTGCCGCTGGCCTCTGCGTCCGCCCTTCCTAACGGCCGGAAGCGCCCGTATCCCCAGCTAGAGGAGGTGCGAAAGTTGCCCTCTGCAACTGCCAGCGCCTTTGCTATACTCATCTGCGCTGTCCCCATCGTCTAGCGGCCTAGGACGCCACCCTTTCAAGGTGGATACCGCGGGTTCGAATCCCGCTGGGGGCACCATAGAAAACAGCAGCTCAGAGGCATTAAAACCTCTGAGCTGTTTTCGTTTTCGGTAGTTGTGTGCACGGCTGTGTGTAACAAAGTGTGTAACAAGCGCTGCAATCGGGCACTTGCCGCGTGGCTAGCCTCTGGTCGCGGCCCCGCGCTCGCTACTCCTTGCTGCCTTCGCTCTTGCTCTTGCGGCCGGCTCGGATG
>CAVHKV010000176.1:0-4125 GCA_963636635.1 uncultured Bacteroidales bacterium | reverse complement strand
GCATGGTGCCCGGCCTTGGCGAGGCCATGCGCGCCGCCTCGGCAAAGATAACCCCGTTCGCCTGGCTCTCCCGCGCCACGGCCGGCACCCTCGGACGCACGCTCGTCCTCAACGTCCCCGGCTCGCCCAAGGCGGCCACCGAGAACCTCGAGGCCGTGCTCGTGCCCCTGGCCCATGCCCTCAAGACCTTGCGCGCGACAGGACCGCTCGATTGCGCCAAGGAGCAGCAGAACCTTAGCTAGCCCGGGCCTTCGTCTTGTATGATGCTTAGAATTGCAATGCGTCCGAGGAGGTCCGCGTGAACTTCGCCGACAAGCCCTACGTGCTGTTCGACTTTGACGGCACGCTTTCCGACACCAAGCCCTGCATCGTCGCCACCGCGGAGAAGGCCCTGCGCTCCATGGGCTACTCCGACGAGTTCATCGGCGACGCCGGCCGCCTCATCGGCCCTCCCTTCCCGTACGCCTTCACGCTGGTCTACGGTCTTAACGAGGAAGACGCCGCAGAGGTCACGCGCCGCTACCGCGAGACCTACGGCGCCCTCGGCCCCGAGCGTAACCCGCTCTTCGATGGTGTCTACGAGCTGCTCGAAGACCTTAAGGCGAGCGGCCGCAAACTCGCCATCGTCTCCTCCAAGCTCGAGCGGTTCGTGAGGCTCGCCCTCGACCAGACCAACACCGAGCGCCTCTTCGATGCCGTGGTGACCCAGACCGGCGCCAACGACGCGAGCAAGGCCGGCCTTGTGGCCGAGGCGCTTCGCGGCTTTGGCGCCGAGCCCTCCCAGGCCGTCATGGTGGGCGACCGCAGCTACGACATCGAGGGCGCCGCGGCAAACGGTGTCGCCTCCCTGGGCGTCTACCTCGGCGACACGGCGCCTGCAGGCGAGCTTGAGGCGGCGGGGGCCGACCTTATCGTCTCCAGCGTCGCCGCCATGCGAGAGGCCTTGATGGGCTAGCCTTCTTATGTCAACCACTCGCGGAAGTCGCGTGTTTGTCTGGAGGGACGCTTGGGTACAAGCGGCGTCAAGGGAGTTGCGGCCACAGGGGCCGCGATGAGAAAGGGGCTTTCCATGGCAGAGATCACCGATAGCGTCACCGAGCTTGCCCACAAGGCGTTCCTTGCCGGCGTCGGCGCTGTTGCCTACGGCGCCGAGAAGACCGGCGAGTTCGTCGACACCCTCGTGAAGAAGGGCGAGCTCACCGTCGAGCAGGGCAAGGACCTCAACGCCGAACTCACGCAGAAGGCCAAGGAGACGGTCGACGGCGCCCAGGAGACGGTGCTTCGCGCCCGCATGGCCGCCATGAGCGCCGAGGAGCGCGCCGCCTTCGTCGAGCGCGCCCAGAAGCTCGCGAGCGACCTCAACGCCGCCGATGCCGAGAAGGCCGAGGACGTTCCCGTCGAGGCCGACGAGGTCGAGGATACCGAGGAGTAGCCCCGCTTGACGTCCCAAGACCCACAGAAGCAGGAAGCGACCACCCCCGACGTTACGTCGGGGGTGGCTTCTCACGTCGACCCTTCGGCCCCGGAGACCGAAGACGCGATGTGGGAGGCCGCGCTCTCGGCCGTAGAGGGAGACCTCGACGACGACCCGGACTCGGTCACCATCGGCCTCTTGCGCGGATCGCGTAGAAACGACGCGAGCCGCTACGGCGTGTCGCGCAAGCGCAGGCACGCCCGCCTCCTGCAGATCTTCGGCATCGTGCGTAGGTATGACATCCTCGGCGGCGTCACGCCGGTGAAGTTCCGCCGCATGCTCGAGGAGCTCGGACCCACCTTCGTCAAGGCCGGCCAGATCCTTTCCATGCGCTCTGAGATTCTGCCCGAGCGCTTCTGCGAGGAGCTCACGCGCCTGCGCAGCGACGTCGAGCCCATGAGCTACGAGACGGTCGTCGCCGTGCTCGAGCAGGAGTATGGCGTGGAGTTCGGCGAGGTCTTCGACGCCATCAGCGAGCACCCCCTGGGATCGGCCTCCGTGGCGCAGGTCCATCGCGCGCGCCTTGCCAGCGGCGAGGACGTGGCCGTGAAGGTCCAGCGCCCGCACGTGCAGGAGGTCATGGCCCAAGACATCGACATCATGCGCTCGCTCGTGCGCCACCTCTCGCCCTTCTTCAAGGGCGAGCAGTTCCTTGACCTCACGAGCGTGGTGGAGGAGCTGTGGGAGACCTTCCGCGAGGAGACGGACTTCCTCGTGGAGGCGCGCAACCTCGAGGAGTTCCGCCGCAACTCCGAGAGCTGCAAGTTCGTGACCTGCCCTGCGCCCTTCATGGACCTGTGCACCAAGCACGTGGTGGTCATGGAGTACGTGGACGGCATCACCATCTCGTCCCCGGCCAAGCTGGTGGAGGCCGGCTACGACCTCACCGAGATTGGCGAGAAGCTCGTTGACAACTACGCCACCCAGCTGCTCGACGACGGCTTCTTCCACGCCGACCCGCACCCCGGAAACATCGTGGTGCGCGGCGGGCAGATCGTATTCCTGGACCTGGGCATAACCGGCCGCCTCACCCCGGCGCTTCGTCGCATCATGCGCGACATGATCTTCTCTGTGGCCGCGCATGACACGCCGAAGCTCAAGAGCGCGCTTCTGCGCCTTTCGCTCACCAGCCCGGAGGAGGTCGACCACGCATCCTTGCTGGCTGACCTCGACGAGGTGGTGGACGAGTTCGGCACGGTCAACCTCTCCGAGCTCGACCTCGGCAGCTTCCTGGGCAACATCATCGCCCTTGCCCGCAAGAACGGCATCGAGCTGCCCGGCCAGATCACGAGCATGGCCCGCGGCCTCGTGACGCTCGAGGGCGTGCTGGACGAATTCCTGCCCGGCGTGAACATGATCGACATCATCTCCCAGCACATCCGCGCGCACACCGACAAGAAGGCCAAGCTCAAGCGCGACATGGGGGAGCTCGCCATACGCAGCCGCGCGGCCACCAAGGGCCTTTTGGGCGCCGCCGCCCAGGCGGAGCTTGCCATGAGCATGCTCACGCGCGGCCAGCTCAAGCTCAACATGGACTTTGCCGGCTCGGACGACCCCATCGAGGACCTCTCGCACATAGCCGACCGCCTCACCTTGGGCGTATTGTGCGTGGGATTCCTCATCGCGGCCTCGGCCATCGTCATGAGCAGCCGGGCCGCGCAGGCAAAGCTCACCATCATGGACGTGCCGGCCTTTGCCTTCCTGTGCTACCTCATCGCCTTCGTCCTCGCCTTCGTGGTGCTGAGGGACGTCTGGGGCAGGAACCGCAAGCGCAGGCGCTAGGTTCGCTCTACCTGAGAATTTGCATATTCTCAGGTAATCTATGCATACAAACTCTCATCAAAGTTGAAACCTGAAAATTGAACGACCACGTAGCAGCGTGTTTCTAGTTCGTCACAGTTAGGTATCAACGATTCATTTGAAAGCCGCAGTGCCGTAGAGTTTGCTCAACAGAAATTCGAGAAGAGGATTTGCCTTATGTCCGAAGCTAAGAACATGATTGAGATTCGTGGCCTCAACAAGTACTACGGCGACGTCCATGTCCTGAAGGACATCAACCTCACGGTCAAGGAGGGCGAGAAGCTCGTCATCATCGGCCCCTCCGGCTCCGGCAAGTCCACGCTCATCCGTTGCGTCAACTACCTGGAGGAGCCCACCACCGGCTCCATCACCATCGACGGCACCGAGGTCACCAAGAAGAACCACCTCGAGATGGCTCGCAAGTACTCCTCGATGGTGTTCCAGCAGTTCAACCTGTACCCCAACATGACGGTGCTCGGCAACCTCACCCTGGCGCCCATCAAGCTCCAGAAGAAGAGCAAGGAGGAGGCCACCGCCAACGCCATGGCCGCCCTCAAGCGCGTCGGACTCGAGGCCAAGGCAGGGGAGTACCCGCAGAACCTCTCCGGCGGCCAGCAGCAGCGCGTTGCCATCGCCCGCGCCCTGTGCACCAAGCAGCCCATCATCCTGTTCGACGAGCCCACGAGCGCCCTTGACCCCGAGATGGTCCAGGAGGTCCTCAACGTCATGGTTGAGCTCGCCCATGAGAACATCACCATGATGTGCGTCACCCACGAGATGGGCTTTGCCCGCGAGGTGGCAGACCGCGTCATCTTCGTCGAGGACGGCAACATCATCGAGGAGGGCACGCC
>CAVHKV010000175.1:0-4219 GCA_963636635.1 uncultured Bacteroidales bacterium | reverse complement strand
ACGGCGTCATCCCCGAGGAGTGGGGCGGACAGAACATGTTCGTCAACATCTCGGCCAAGAAGAAGATCGGCATCGAGGACCTGCTCGAGACCGTCCTGCTCCAGGCCGACGTCCTCGAGCTCAAGGCCAACCCCAACACCTTCGCCTCGGGCAACGTCCTTGAGGCCAGGCTCGATCGCGGCCGTGGCTCGGTTGCCACCGTGCTCGTCACCCGCGGCACCCTGCGCATCGGCGACTCGCTCGTGGCCGGCATGGCCTACGGCTCGGTCCGCGCCATGCTCGACCCGAAGGGCAACCCCGTCACCGAGGCCGGCCCGTCCGACCCGGTGGAGATCCTGGGCCTGCAGAGCGTGCCCGCCGCCGGCGACGAGTTCCGCGTCTTCACCGAGGCCCGCGAGGCCCGCGCGCTCGCCGAGCAGCGTGCCCTCAAGGCCCGCATCGAGGAGCAGAACAAGGTCAAGCACGTGACCCTCGAGACGCTCTTCTCCACCATGGAGGACGCCGAGGTCAAGGAGCTCAACCTCGTCATCAAGGCCGACGTCCAGGGTTCCATCGAGGCCCTTCAGGACTCGCTGGACAAGATGGACCAGTCCGAGGTGCGCATCAACACCATCCACTCCGCCGTGGGCGCCATCACCGAGACCGACGTCACCCTGGCCGACGCCTCCAACGCCATCATCATCGGCTTCGGCGTGCGCCCGGACGCCAAGGCCCGCAACGCCGCCGACCGCGACGGCGTCGAGATCCGCTGCTACGACGTCATCTACAAGGCCCTCGAGGACCTCGACGCCGCCCGCATCGGCATGCTCAAGCCCACCGAGGTCGAGGTCTCCACGGGCATGGCGCTCGTCCTCGACACCTTCAAGGTGCCCAAGGTCGGCATCGCCGCCGGCGTGCGCATCGAGGAGGGCGAGATCGCAGCCACCGACTCCGTGCGCCTCGTGCGCGACGGCATCGTGGTCTTCAACGGCAAGATCGCCTCGCTTCGCCACTACAAGGACGACGTCAAGACGCTACGCAGCGGTCTCGAGGGCGGCATTGGCCTGGAGAACTTCCAGGACATCAAGCCCGGCGACCAGATCGAGGGCTATCGTATCGACCAGATCGCCCGCACCGAGTAGGCGCCAAGCGCATTCGTAGCTAGTATTCGGGGCGGCCTAGGTGCCGCCCCGTTTTAAGCAAGGGATGGAAGATGAAGCAGAACTCCACCTCACGCCGCAACGGCGAAATCGCGCGCGAGAAGATCGCGAGCATCCTTTTGTTTGAGGTCTCCGACCCCGACCTCGACCTCGTGACCCTCACCGGCTGCGAGGTCAGCGTTGACCGCTCCTTCGTGCGCGCCTACGTCACCTGCGAGCCCGAGCGCTACGAGACCGTGCTGGCGGCGCTCAACCGCGCCAAGGGCCGCATCCGCTCGCTGCTGGGCCGCTCGCTTGGCTGGCGCGTCACTCCTGAGCTGGCGTTTTCCATCGACACCTCCACCGACGAGGCCGAGCGCATCGCGCACGCCCTGGAGAATCGCCCGCCCACCATCGACGTGGAAAAGGACGAGTTCGGCTACCCCGTGGTGCCCGGCGCCGAGGACGGCGACGAGCCGGCCGAGGCCGATGAGGCCGAGGCTAAGGGCAGCGAGGACGAGTCTTCCGAGAGCGAGGCCTAGCGATGAACACGGGCGACGAGCTTCTCTTCATCGAGCAGCGCGACAAGTTCGCCAAGGTGAGCGAGCTCATCGCGGCTGCGACCGAGATCGTCATCTGCGCGCACACCAACCCCGACGGCGATGCCCTGGGCAGCGGCCTTGCGCTGGCGCAGCTCATCTCCCAGCAATGGGAGGGCAAGCACGTCACGAACCTGCTCGCCGACGATGACGTGGTGCCGCGCCTCTATCGCTTCCTTCCCGGCGCCGACGGCTTCGTTCGCCCGAGCGACTACGAGGGCACGCCTGACCTCTTCATCGCGGTTGACCTGTGCATGGAGCCGCGCCTCAACAAGGCGCAGGACGTCCTTGCACGCGCCAAGCACGTGGCCGTGCTGGACCACCACCCCTCCGAGAACCCCTTCGGAGAGGTGGCGCTCATTCGCTCCGACGCCGCGGCCGCAGGCGTCATCATCGCCGAGTATGCGCTCTACCTGGGTGCGAACATCACGCCCGACATTGCCAACTGCCTGTTCTGCGCCATCGTCACCGACACCGGGCGCTTCCAGTTCCAGAACGCCGACTCCGAGGCCTTTGAGTGCGCGAGCATGCTCGTTGACGCCGGAGCCTCGCCCTCGATGATCTCGCTCAACGTCTACCAGAGCTTTAGGCTTGCCTACCTCCATTTGGAGAGCGTCGTCATGGGCCGCATCGTGACCTTCAGCGGCGGACGCATCGCCTACAGCTACGCAACCCACACAGACCTCGAGCGCACGGGCGCCTCGCTTGACGAGTGCGACGGCCTCATCGACATCATCCGCAGCGTTGACGGTTCCGAGCTCGCGCTCTTCCTCAAGGAGACGGCCGACGGCAAGGTGCGCGGCAACCTGCGCTCCAAGGGAGAGCTCGACATCTCGGGCGTGGCCCGCGCCATGGGCGGTGGCGGCCACAAGGCCGCGGCCGGTTTCACCTCCGACTGCGGAATCGACGCCACGCTGGCCGCGGTGCTCCCGCAGCTTCAGGCCGTGCTTGAGGCGGGGGACCACGGCGCTGAGAAGACTAACCCTCAACCTGAGCTTGAGGCTTGCAAGGGGGATGCTAAGTGAAGCGAGGCCAGAGCGGAATCAACGCCCTGATCGGCGTGGACAAGCCCTGCGGCATGACCTCCCATGACGTCGTCTCCCGCGTGAGGCGCGCTCTGGGGGAGCGCCGCGTGGGGCATGCCGGCACGCTCGACCCGGACGCCTCCGGCGTGCTCGTGGTGGGCGTGGGCCAGGGCACGCGCCTCATGGGCAAGCTCACGGCCGAGCGCAAGGGCTACTTGGGCCTCGTCTGCCTGGGCAGCGAGACCACCACCGACGACGCCGAGGGCGAGGCCGTCCGCAGCGCCGAGGCCCCCGAGTGGGCCGGCGACGAGGCGCGCGTCTCCGAGTTCCTCGAGGGCTTCCTGGGCGACTCCATGCAGGTGCCGCCCGCCTACTCGGCCATCTCCGTGAACGGCGTGCGTTCCTACGCTCGTGCCCGCGCAGGCGAGGACGTGGAGCTTCCCGCCAGGCCCGTCACCATCCACCAGGCCCAGCTCATCGCCATCCAGCAGGTGGGGGAGAATCCCGCCTGGCTCGTCTCCTTCGACGTCTCCAAGGGCTGCTACATCCGCGCCATCGCGCGCGACCTCGGCCGTGCCTGCGGAAGCGCGGCGCACCTCGAGGGCCTGAGGCGCACCTCCTCGGGAAACATCGCGCTTCCCAGTTGCGTGAGCCTGGAGCAGCTCGAGCGCGAGGGCGCGGGCGTCCTCAGGCAGCGCTCGATTGACCCGGCCGCGGCGCTCGGCTATCCCGTGCGCGAGCTTGCCGAGTCCGAGGTGGCAGACGCCTCCTGCGGCCGCAAGCTCGAGCTTGGCCGTTGCACGCCGCAGAACCCCGCCGAGGGCGGCCTGGTGAGCCTCGTGAGCGAGGACCGCCTCCTTGGCATCTGGCGTCGCGAGGGCGCCCGCCTCGTCTGCGACACCAACTTCCCGGCCGGCGTGAGCGGGGTCGCCCGATGACGGGTGAGGTCTGTGCTCTGGGGCCTGCCAGGGACAAGCCACTCTCGCATGCCGAGCTCCTTGCCATGCGCGATTCGGTGCCCGGCCACGTCTCTGATATCTGCGTGCCCACACGCCTTGGGGAGTTCGCGACGTTGCTGCCCCTCACCGAGGCGGGTCGCGAGCTCCTGGGCGCGGCGGCCGCCGGCTGCTGCTGCGCCATCGGCGCCTTCGACGGCGTGCACGTGGGCCACCGCGAGCTCGTGGCGGCCATGATGGCAGACGCCCGCGAGCGCGGTCTCGCCTCGGTGGCTGTCACCTTCTCGCCCGATCCCTCCCGCGTGGTGGGGGCCGCCTCTGCGCAAGACGAGCTCCTGAGCGTGGCCGACCGCATCGGCGTGCTCGCGACCCTTGGCGTGGACGCCGTGCTCGTCATCGACTTCACGGCCGAGCTTGCCGCCATGAGCTACGAGAGGTTCGTCTCAGACGTGCTCGTGGCTGCGGCATCTCCCCGCTCCATCCACGTGGGTTCCAACTTCCGCATGGGAGCAAAGGGCGCC
>CAVHKV010000174.1:0-4258 GCA_963636635.1 uncultured Bacteroidales bacterium | reverse complement strand
GGGCCTCATCGACAACTGGTCCTGGAACAACGCGTTCAAGAACCGCTACGGCTTCGTCGAGGTGGACCTCATGGACGGCTACAAGCGCCGTCCCAAGGAGTCGGCCGACTGGCTCAGGCGCGTCGCCACCACCCACGTCATCGAATAGGTGCACGACCGGCGAGATGGGGAAGGTGTTGCTCGCCGTGCAATAGGAAAATGGCCACAACAAAAGATTGGAGAACAATCATGGCCAACGAGAAGGGGCAGGCATTCCTCGACAAATTTGCCGCGGTGTCTGCAAAGGTAGGCAATCAGGTGCACCTCAGGTCGCTCCGTGATGCCTTCGCAACCATTACGCCCCTGTACATCCTGGCCGGCATCGCCGTCCTCGTGAACAACGTCATCTTCCCGTTGTTCCCGCTCGACGAGACGACGCTCGCCAACCTCCAGACCTGGGGCAGCCAGCTGACGCTGGGCACCCTCAACGTCTCGGCGCTGATCCTGGCGGGCCTCATCGGCTACTGCCTGGCCAACAACAAGCGCTTTGACAACCCGCTCTCCTGCGTGGTCGTGGGCATCGCCTCGCTCGTCATCATGATGCCCCAGACCATCACCGCGAGCCTTGCCGCCACGAGCGAGCTGCTCACCGACGACGTCACCACGGCCGCGGTCACCGGCGCCCTCTCCACCACCAACACGGGCACCAACGGCCTGTTCGGCGCCATCATCATCGGCCTGCTCGCCGTCACGCTCTTCATCAAGATCTCTGGCGTGGAGCAGCTCAAGGTGAACCTCGGCGAGGGCGTTCCTCCCGCGGTCTCCAACTCCTTCAACGTCATGATCCCGATGCTGCTCACGCTCTCGGTCTTTGGCGTCGTCGCCTCGCTGCTGGCCGTCTGCGCCGGCACCGACCTGCTCACCATCATCTCCACCTTCATCGCCACCCCGCTCAAGAGCATCATGAACGCCGGCCCGTGGGCAGTCGTGCTCATCTACACCCTGGCCAACCTGCTCTTCTGCGTCGGCATCCACCAGTCCACCATCTCCGGCGCCACGGTGGAGCCCATCCTGACCATGGTCATCGTCGACAACATGGCCACCTTCGCCGCCGGCGGCACCATCCCGGCCGACCACTACATGAACATGCAGATCATCAACAGCTTCGCCCTCATGGGCGGCTCCGGCTGCACCCTCATGCTGCTGCTCGACACCTTCCTGTTCTCCAAGTCCAAGACCAGCAAGACCGTTGCCAAGATGGCCATCCTGCCGGGCATCTTCAACATCAACGAGCCGGTCATCTACGGTTACCCCATCGTCTACAACCTCCCGCTGATGATCCCGTTCGTGCTCGTCCCCGACCTGTTTATCATCTGCACCTACGGCCTCACCTGCGCCGGCTTCCTCGCGCCCTGCATCGCCCAGGTGCCCTGGACCACGCCGCCCGTGCTCTCCGCCCTGCTGGCCACCGGCTTTGACTGGCGCGCCGCCGTGTGGCAGGTCGCCGAGATCCTGATTGGCATGGCCATCTACCTGCCCTTCATGCGCATCTCCGAGCGTGCCACCGCCCAGCAGGCCGAGCAGCTCGAGGCCTAAGGAACGTCTTCCCAACCCGGGGCCGGGACGCGTGCCCGGCCCCGCCCGCAGCCCCACGGGGCCCAATTCGAGGAGTGAAGATATGAAGAAGATCATGCTTTGCTGCAACGCCGGCATGTCCACGAGCCTGCTCGTGCAGAAGATGCAGAACGACGCCAAGGCCCGCGGCCTCGACGTCGAGATCCAGGCCCGCCCGCTCAACGAGGCGATGGACCACCTCGACGCCGACGTCATCCTGCTTGGCCCCCAGATCGGCTACGTGAAGGGCGACTTCCAGAAGGCCACCGACAAGCCGGTTGAGGTCATCCCGATGATGGACTACGGCCGCATGAACGCCACGGGCATCAACGACTTCGCCCTCAAGCTGATGGGGGAGTAGACCATGGCCGAGAACATGGACCAGGCGCTCCAGGACGCCGCCGACGGCGCCGCCAGCAGCATGGACGCGCTCGTGGCCGACTGCTTCCAGATCATCGCCAACGTGGGCGTGGCCAAGTCTGCCTACATCGGCGCGGTGAAGCTTGCCAAGGAGGGCAAGTTTGACGAGGCCGAGCAGTCCATCAAGGACGGCGACGAGGCCTTCAAGGGCGGCCACGACGTGCACCTGAGACTCCTCCAGCGCACGGCCGCCGGCGAGACCCTTCCCTTCACCCTCATCCTGCTGCACGCCGAGGACCAGATGGCAGCGGCCGAGACCTTCCGCGTGGTGGCCGGCGACTTCATCGAGGTCCACAAGGAGCTGCACGAGCTCAAGGCCAAGCTGGCGTAGGGGAGAGGCGGCATCGCGATGGCTACTAGTGAGCTGAGGCTTGGCGCGCTCGAGGCCGGCGGCACCAAGATGGTCTGCGCCGTGGGCTTGGCCGACGGCACCATCCTGGAGCAGGAGTCCTTCCCGACCCTCACGCCCGAGGAGACCCTGCCGGTGCTCGAGGACTGGTTCTTGGGCCGCAACGTCTCCGCGCTCGGCATCGGGGCCTTTGGCCCCACGCGCGTGGACCCTGCGGCGGCCGACTTCGGCACCATCCTCGAGACCCCCAAGGTCGCCTGGCGCGGCTGCAAGCTGAGGGGCGCCTTCGCGCAGAGCCTCGGCGTGCCGGTGGGCTACGACACCGACGTGAACGTCGCCTGCCTGGGCGAGGCCACCTTCGGCAGCTGCAAGGGGCTCTCCGACTGCGTGTACGTGACGATCGGCACCGGCGTCGGCGCGGGCGTCATGTGCGCAGGCCAGCTCCTGCACGGCATGCTCCACCCCGAGGCCGGCCACATGCTCGTGAGCCGCGTGGCGGGTGACGTTGGGCCGTGCAAGTGCCCGAGCCACACCAGCTGCCTCGAGGGGCTGGCCGCAGGGCCTTCCCTGGAGCTTCGTTGGGGCAAGCCCGCCGCCGAGCTGGCCGGCCGCGACGAGGTCTGGCAGCTCGAGGGCGACTACCTCGCCCAGATGTGCGCCAACCTGGTGCTGTGCTACTCGCCCAAGCGCATCGTGCTTGGCGGCGGCGTGATGCACCAGGAGCAGCTGTTCCCCATCGTGCGCGAGAAGACCCTGGCCTACCTCGGGGGCTATATCTCGGCACCCGAGCTTTCCGACATCGACACCTACATCGCGCCTGCAGGCTGCGGAGGCAGCCAAGGAATCCTTGGCTGCCTTGAACTCGCAAGGCGCGCGCTCTAGCCAAACGGCGGCGACCAGCCCCCCGGTCGCCGCCGTTTTTTCGTCCGTTTGTTAACGGGTTTCGAACCATTTTGTTTCGAGTGTGATTCTCCTTGGGCGGCGTAACAGTCACGACATATGCGCCCCCTAAAGTGGTGGAGCTTAACTGCCACTCTTGCGCACGGCTCTGCTGGTGCGGGGATAAAACACCAGCTCAGAGACGGTGCAAGCGTGCAGCTGAGCGCTTTGACCACAACGGAGAAGGAACATCATGGAGCCTCATCAGCAGACGAGCCCGTCCTCCAGCTGCACCAACGAGCGCGCCACCGCGCCCGTGGCCGCCGCCGGCGCCACGGCTACCGAGCCGCGCGCCTACGCCGAGGGCTACGCTCCCCAGGGCCTCTACAAGCCGAGCTTTGAGCACGACGCCTGCGGCATCGGCGCCATCGCCCACCTCAAGGGCGTTCGCAGCCACCAGACGCTTGACGACGCGCTTTCCGTCCTCGTAAACCTCGAGCACCGAGGCGGCAAGGGCCTCGAGCGCAACACCGGCGACGGTGCCGGCGTCCTGTTCCAGGTGCCGCACCGCTTCTTCCGCAAGGAGGCCCAGAAGGAGGGCCAGCTGCTGCCGGGGGAGGGCGACTACGCCGTCGCCATGCTGTTCTTCCCTCACAGCGACGAGACCGGCGCCACCGACGGCGTTGCGGACACCCACGCCGTGCAGGCCGCCGTCCGCACCTTCGAGCAGGGCTGCGCCGAGTGCGGCGTGCCGCTGATGTTCTGGCGCCGCGTGCCGGTTGACCCGCACGACCTGGGCGACACCGCCAAGGCCTGCATGCCCACCATCCTGCAGGCCTTCCTGCGCCGCCCCGAGGGCGTGGCCGCCGGCCAGGACTTCGAGCGCAAGCTCTACGTCTGCCGCCGCACCATCGAGCGCGCCGCCGACAAGAACCCGGCGCTTGCGGGCAAGATCTTCTACGTCTGCTCCATGAGCTCGCGCACCATCGTCTACAAGGGCATGCTCGTGGCCACGCA
>CAVHKV010000173.1:0-4295 GCA_963636635.1 uncultured Bacteroidales bacterium | reverse complement strand
TCACGCGCTACAGCCGCTTCCCCGAGATGATGGCAGCCTCCGGTCGCAAGCTCTCAGACGTCCTCGCCCAGCTCATCGAGGCCGCCGTTTCCAACCAGACCCGCTAGCCGCGCGGCCTCCCCAACTGGCGACGGCGCAGCGACGATGGGCATCGGCGTTCATCAGAACCCGTATTGCTTGGACTTCTTGCGAGGCCTGGTGGTTGCCGGCCGATGCGCTGTCAGGGTGGCCTCGCTGCTACGGTGGTCTGAAGCTTGCGAAACCTGCTCGGCGTCTCCTCGTTACGTGCGCACCGCTGAAGGGTCCTCGCAACCATGAGCGCGAGCAATTCGCATAGCAGCTTTGCCCGCATGCTCTCCCGCGGCCTTTCCACCGCGGGAGAGGTGGCGCGCGAGCTTGCCTGGCCCACCCGCTGTCTCGTCTGCGACGAGCCGGGCGAGCTCGTCTGCGAGGAGTGCCGTGCCAAGCTCGGCTGGATCGACCAGCGCTGGGCCTGTCCCAACTGCGGGGCACCTAACGGCTGGCTCGCCTGCACCGAGTGCGACCAGGCCAAGGGCGAGCCTTGGGAGACGCGCGCCTGCGTCTGCGCGCTGCCGCTCGAGGGGGCCGCCCGCAAGCTCGTGGTTGGCTACAAGGACGCGGGGGAGCGCCGGCTTGCCCCCGTCATCGCCGCGGCCATGGAGACGGCCCTCACGGAGGCCGCCGGCTTGCCCGCCCAGGACGGCGCCGCGCGCTTTGACGCGGACGCCACAGACGCGCTCTGCTTCGTGCCGGCCACCGCGGCCGCCTATCGCCGGCGCGGCTTCGACCACATGGAGGAGGTCTGCCGCTGCCTGGCCTCCTACCTCGGGCTTCCCGTGGCAGACGTGCTCGCACGCCCCTACGCCCAAGACCAGCGTGCCCTCGGGCGGGACGAGCGCTCCAAGAACAGCGAGGGCACGGTGGAGGTGGTGGCCGACGTGAGCGGATGCTCGCTTCTGCTCGTGGACGACGTCGTCACCACGGGTGCCTCCATGCGCGCCTGCGCCCGCGCGCTGCTCGCGGCCGGTGCCTCGGAGGTCACGGCCTGCGCCCTCGCGCGCGCCTGCTAGGGCACGAGATGAAGCTCTGCGTCTTGGGCGTGGGCTTGCGCGCCTGCGCCCTCGCTCGTGCCTGCTAAGGCATGGCCCCTACGGGCGGCGCCGGCTCGTCGGGTCGCGCCCCGCGCCCTCGCGCGGGCCTGCTGGGGCACGGCTTTACGGGCGGTGCCGGCCTCGCCGGGCCACGCCCTGCGCCCTCGTGCGTGCACGCTAAGCCCTCGTTCATAGGTTCACCATCTCCGAGCTGCTATAATTCAACAGTCTCATTCAGGTCTGTGGTTGCGGGCCGGTGGGAGCGTCTTGGGAGCGCGGCTAACATGGCCGCGTTTTCGTTGCGCGTCCCTGCGGGCAGGCTGGCCCGCGGCCGGCCTTAGTCCATGCCAGACGAGGGCAAAGGGATCCACGTAAGCGCTGGCGTGCGCGCCCGCGCGAGCATGGCTCGTCCTAGAGGTAAGCCGCACCGTCCGTCATATGAGGGGCATACCGTCCCGCGGGCGAGAGGGTCAGTAGTGGAGGGCGCCGCGGCGCCCGAAGCGGCCGCCCCGGTGCGCGAGTGTGGGGTCAAATACCAGGTCAGCTGACTGAGACGAACTGACATTTGACGGGCCGAAGGCCCATGAAAGCCGGGCGCCAGCGCCCCAGACACGAGGAGACTCGATGACCCGCACCACGGCCGCCAGGTGTGCCGCACTGCTCGCCGCCTCCGCGCTCGCCCTCACGGGCTGCGCCAACCCTATCGACACCGTCACCGCCGCCATCTCCTCGCCCACGGTGGAGGAGGGCCTGGCCGCCCGCGCCGCGAGCGTCACGACGAACCTTTCTGCGCCCACCATCCTCGAGGACGGCACGCTCACCGTCGGCCTCGACACCTCGGTGGCCGCGCCCATGTGCGTGACGGCCTCCGATGGCTCCTACCAGGGCTACGACGTCGACATGGCCTATGCCATCGGCGCCCAGCTCGGCCTCAAGGTGAAGTTCGTCTCCGTCTCCAGCGCCTCGGCCTCCTGCGGCGTCGACTGCGACGTGGTCATGAGCGCCAACAGCTCCCACTCCGGCGGCGTCTCCGTCGCCGGCTCCTACGCCGAGGACGCCACGGCCTTCTTCCACAAGGGCGAGGAGACCGTGAGCGAGCGCGGCTCGCTTCTCGGCAAGAGCTTTGGCGTACAGAGCGGCTCGGCCTCCATGCAGATCCTCAAGCGCAGCGACCTGGACGCCTCCGTCACCACCTTCGACAACCTCAACGACGCCTTCGACGCCCTTGAGCAGGGCACGGTCGACTACGTGCTGTGCGACGCCAACTCCGGCGCCTTCCTCTCCGGCGAGTACGACGACATTTCCTGCGCCGGCACCATCACCACGCCCGAGTCCATCGGCGTGGGCGTGGCCACCACCAACACCGACCTGCAGAACTACGTGAAGGAGGCCGTGGACGCCGTCTCTTCCAACGGCGTGGCCGACATCATCCGCGCCAAGTGGCTCGGCGGCATGAGCCCGCTCACCGACGCCTCCATCGTCTCCAACATCCAGATTTCTGCCGGCACCGTCGAGGGCGCGAGCGACACCGCCAACGTCGAGGGCGGCGCCTCCGGCGTCCAAGACGGCTCCACCGCCGGCGCCAACGCCGCGACCATCTCCGAGTAGCACATCCGGCCGCACCCTTTGGCTTGCTGTGAAGGGTGCAATCGGCGGACGGTCAATTTGAGTTTCTGGGCTTTGGCTCGCTTCAGTTGGGTATCTATGACACAACGATTTCCTGCCAAGGGAATCGCGAACTGCCAAAGCTCTAAGGTTGGAGGCTCCATGGACATCAAGGTTTCCGGTCGCAAGGTAACTGTTACCGACGCGCTGCACAGCTATGTTGACGAGAAGATCGGCGACGCCCTTGGCGTGTTCGACATCCAGCCCATGACCTGCGACGTCGTGCTCCGCGTTGAGAAGAACCGTTCCAACCCCGAGGCCGCCGTCTGCGAGGTCACGGTTCGCGTCCGCGACAACGTCGTGCGCGTGGAGAGCGCCGACAACGACATGTACGCCGCCATCGACATCGCGGCCGACAAGGTCACGCGCCAGATCCGCAAGTTCAAGACCAAGGTCATCGACCACCGCCAGCGCACGCAGGGCCTGCCCGTTGCCCCCATGCCCGAGAACCTCGCCGACCTCATCGAGGGCGAGCCCGAGGACGACGAGCTCGTGCGTGAGAAGGTCATCGACCTGCCGCCCATGACCGAGGAAGAGGCCCTCGTCCAGACCGACCTCATCGGCCACGACTTCTACGTCTTCACCAACGCCACCACCGGCCTTGTGAACGTCATCTACCGTCGTAAGAACGGCGGCTACGGAATCATCAAGCCCAAGATTGAGGAGCCAGATGAGTAGCGATAACGCTAACGACAACAACCTTGAGGCCGCGGGCTTTTCGGAGCCCGCGGCCGTCGCATGCGAAGGCAGCGAGTCCGAGGGCGAGCTGCAGGGCGTGGCCGAGATCGCCCGCGAGGCCAGCGCGAGCTATCGCAGGGACGGCCAGTGCCGCATCATCGTGGACTCGTGCGCTGACTTCGCGCCCGAGGTGGCGCGCGCCCTCGGCGTGGAGGTCGTGCGCTTCCCCTTCGTGATGGAAGACGGCGAGCACCTGGACGACCTCTGGCAGTCCATGAGCGCCCACGAGTTCTATGACCGTATGCGCAACGGCGAGCACGTCACCACCTCCGCCGTCACGCCCGGCGCCTACCTCGAGGTCTTCGAGCGCGCCGCCGCCTCCGGCGTGCCGGCCGTCTATCTCGCCTTCACGCGCGGCCTTTCCTCGAGCGTGGACGCCGCGCGCACCGCGGCCGAGATGGTGATGGAGAACCACCCCGGCTACGAGATGTACGTGGTGGACAACCTCTGCCCCTCGGCTTCCGCCGAGCTGCTCGCCATCGAGGCGGTGCGCCAGGTGGGCAACGGCCTCACGGCCAAGGAGCTCGTGGAGTGGGCCGAGGAGGCCCGCTACTACATCCAGGGCTACTTCACGCTCGATAGCTTCGATTCGCTGGCACGCGGCGGGCGCATTCCGCCTGCGGCCGCCACCGTGGGCGGCAAGCTCGACATCAAGCCCGAGCTTTCCTACGACCTCAGCGGCTCGCTTACGCTGCGCGGCATGTGCCGCGGCCGCAAGAAGGCCTTGCGCGCCATCATCGCCGACTTCAAGGCCAACTACATCGGTGCGGACGGCGTGGT
>CAVHKV010000172.1:0-4320 GCA_963636635.1 uncultured Bacteroidales bacterium | reverse complement strand
GTCGGCGCGAACAAGAACTCCATCAAGATCATCGGCGACCACACCGACAAGTACGTCCAGGCCTACTTCCAGTACGACTCCAAGAAGACCGGCGGCGTCACCGTCAGCCACCTGCGTTTCGGCGATTCCCCGATCCGCTCGCCGTACTACGTCACCAAGGCCGACTTCGTGGCCTGCCACAACCCGAGCTACATCATCAAGGGCTTCAAGATGGTCCGCGACGTCAAGCCCGGCGGCACCTTCCTGGTGAACTGCCAGTGGTCTGACGAGGAGTTCAACGAGCACATGCCGGCCGCCGGCAAGCGCTACATCGCCGAGAACAACATCAACGTCTACCTCATCGACGCCATCGACCTGGCCGCCAAGGTGGGCATGGGCAAGCGCACCAACACGGTGCTGCAGTCCGCGTTCTTCGCGCTGGCCAAGGTGCTGCCTGCCGCCGACGCCCTCCAGTACATGAAGGACGCCGCCACCAAGTCCTACATGAAGAAGGGCCAGGCCATCGTCGACGCCAACCACAAGGCCATCGACGCCGGCGCCACCGCCTTCCGCAAGTTTGAGGTTCCCGCCGATTGGGCCACCGCCCAGGGCGAGGTCAGGCACGAGATCAAGGGTCGCGAGGCCATCGTCCGCCAGGTCGAGAAGCTCATGAACCCCATCAACCGCATGGAGGGCGACTCCCTGCCCGTCTCCGCCTTCGACCGTCACGTCGACGGCCAGTGGGAGCTCGGCGCCTCTCAGTACGAGAAGCGCGGCGTCGCCGTCATGGTTCCGCACTGGGACGAGACCAAGTGCATCCAGTGCAACCAGTGCGCCTACGTCTGCTCGCACGCCACGCTGCGCCCCATCGCGCTCAACGCCGAGGAGGCCGCTGCCGCGCCTGAGGCCATGCGCATGATCGATGCCAAGGGCAAGGGCTCCGAGGGCCTCAAGTTCTCCATCGCCGTGTCCCCGCTCGACTGCATGGGCTGCTACAACTGCGCCTCCGTCTGCCCCAAGGACGCCCTCACCATGGTTCCGCAGGAGGACGAGGCCGACCAGGCCAAGGTCTGGGACTACGCCGTCAACGACGTCACCATCAAGACCGAGCTCGTTGCCCCCAACGTCAAGGGCAGCCAGTTTGCCAAGCCCTACCTCGAGTTCTCCGGCTCCTGCGCCGGCTGCGCCGAGACGGCCTACGCTCGCCTGGTCACCCAGGTCTGCGGCGACCGCATGTTCATCTCCAACGCCACCGGCTGCTCCTCCATTTGGGGCAACCCCGCCGCCGTCTCCCCGTTCACGGTTGACGTCAACGGCCACGGCCCGGCTTGGAACAACTCCCTGTTCGAGGACAACGCTGAGCACGGCCTCGGCCTCGCGGTGGGCTACGCCGCCGTCCAGGACAAGCTCGTCGCCCAGACCGAGGCGCTGCTCGCCAGCGACGAGTCTGACGAGCTGAAGGAGGCCGCTACCGCCTGGCTCGAGAACCGCAACGACACCGAGGGCTCCAAGACGGCCGCTGCCGCCTACATCGCCGCCCTCGAGAAGTGCGGCTGCGACGCCTGCAAGGCCATCCTGGCCGACAAGGCCTACCTCACCAAGAAGTCCTTCTGGATCTTCGGCGGCGACGGCTGGGCCTACGACATCGGCTTCGGCGGCCTGGACCACGTCCTGGCCTCCAACCACAACGTCAACGTCTTCGTCTTCGACACCGAGGTCTACTCCAACACGGGTGGCCAGGCCTCCAAGGCCTCTAACCTCGGCCAGGTTGCGCAGTTCGCTGCCGCCGGCAAGGTCACCAAGAAGAAGTCCCTCGCCGAGATTGCCATGAGCTACGGCTACGTCTACGTTGCCCAGGTCGCCATGGGCGCCAACGCCGCTCAGACCCTCAAAGCCATCACCGAGGCCGAGGCCTACGACGGCCCGTCCATCGTCATCGGCTACAGCCCCTGCGAGATGCACTCCATCAAGAAGGGCGGCATGATGAACTGCCAGTCCGAGATGAAGAAGGCTGTGGACTGCGGCTACTGGAACCTCTTCCGCTTCAACCCGGCCGCGCCGGACGGCAAGAAGTTCTCGCTCGACTCCAAGGAGCCGGCGGGCGGCTACCAGGACTTCCTGATGAACGAGGCTCGTTACGCCTCGCTCACCCGCGCGTTCCCCGAGCGCGCCAAGGAGCTCTTCGCCGAGAACGAGAAGGCCGCCATGGACCGCTACGCGCACCTGCTCAAGCTCAAGGCCCTCTACAACGAGGCCTAGGCCGCGCAGCTAAGCTAGCGCCCGCGTAAGACAAGCCCCGACCCGGACATCCGGGCCGGGGCTTTTTCGTGGCCGGGGGGGCGCCGGTTGCGACTGTCTTGCCTGCCCGGGTGATAGGGAGATAGCTGGCTTGCGGGGTTTCGAGTGCCAAGCGCCTTTGCAGCGGGCTCCGTTTCCCGCGGGCCGGGCCGTGATGGGGAGTCGCCCGCGTGACCTGGTTGCGTGACGCCTTGGCATGCGCTCTTGGCAATGGATGCGCGGGGGACATGGCACGCGCCCGGCCTGCCTGAAAAACGGCCACTAGCAGGGATTGATTGCTGGGGTAGAATGGTCGTACGACTTGGAGGGGGAGGGCAATCCATGAACAGCTACGTTGCTGACGCCGTTGCGGCGCCCGGCTTTGCCGTGCGCGTGCTCGCGTTCTCGCGCGTGCCCTCGCTCTGTGCGTCTGGAGCCGCCGGAGAGAGCTGTCGAGCGGCCGGCCAGACGTCCCTTTCCGGCGCTTGCCGCGCCGCCTCCAACTGCTCGTGCGCTGCTGGTCTCGATTCATATAAGGGCTGGTAGCGGTAGTTGAATCCTGCAATCGTCATACCAACCTATTGGGCGGCAGAGGCCGACCAGCTCGGCGTCTATGACCACGCCACGGCCCTCGATGAGCCGCTGCCCGAGCTCGCCCGCTGCCTGGACTCGCTTGACGAGGTGCGCGGCGTCATCCGCACCATCGTGCTCGTGGTGGCCCCTCCTGCAGCCGAAGCCGCGGCCCGCGCCCGCGTGAACGCCATCGTGCGCGACCACCCAAACCTCAGCCCCATGGTCGTCGGCGCTCGCGAGTGCCGCCTCATCGCCGCCCGCGTGGAGCAAATATGCCCAGGTATCGAGGGCGAGCCGGTGTCGCTTAGGGGCTACGGCTCCATCCGCAACCTCGGTCTGGCCGTCTGCGCCATGCTCGGCCACGACGTTGCCGTCTTCATGGACGACGACGAGGTGGCGCTTTCCGGCGAGTTCCTCGTGGACGCCGTCTACGGCCTGGGCCAGCTCACCCGCCAAGACCTCAAGATCCTGGCCAAGACCGGCCACTTCGTCGATTCGGACGACTCCCACCTGGCGGAGGGCCCCAAGCGCCACCTCTGGGAGCGCTGGTGGACCAAGCGCGAGGAGTTCAACGCGTGGATGGAGAAGGCCCTCTCCGGTACGCGCATCTGCCGCTCGAGCATCGCCTGCGGCGGTTGCATGGCACTTCACGCGAGCGCCTTCTCCCAGGTACCGTTCGACCCGTGGATCACCCGCGGCGAGGACCTCGACTACCTCTTTGACCTGCGGCTTGTTGGCCTCGACATGTGGTTTGACGGCAGCTGGTACGTAAAGCACCTGCCGCCGGCGAACGCCGACGAGCCCAACCGCTTCCTGCAAGACGTCTACCGCTGGCTCTACGAGCGCGCCAAGATTGCCTTCTGCTCGCAGCAGCCGCACCTGCGCCAGGTCACTGCCGCCTCGCTCATGCCCTACCCGGGTCGCTGGATATCGCCCGAGGTGGAGGGCCGCATCTCAAAGACGGCGCTCGCACGTGCCATCGTGGGGCCCGACCGCATGGCCAACCTGCGCATCTGGACGACCGGCCGCCGTGAGGCCCGCGCCTACGCCCAGGCCAACGCCACGAACTATACGCGCCTGCTGAGCTTTTGGCCCTCGGTCATCGACGGCCTGTGGGGAGACGAGAAGCTCGCCGACGCCGTGCGCTCCATCGGTGCCGCGCATCGCTCGCCCGCGGTGCCTTCCGCCGCGGACGGCCAGGCCATGGCCGAGGCGCCCGTCGCCCACGTCCCCAAGGTGGTCTCGCCCGGGGACTCGGCCGCCTACGAGGTGGGCGACCTCAACGCATCTGCAACCGCTGCCAAGGAGGGGGCAAAGTGAGCCCGCACCGTCTCAACAACCGCCTGGCCCGCCTCGGCGAGATCAAGGGGTCCCAGGGTACCGAGCACATCCTCGGCCTTGCCTCCAAGACGCTCGACCTCATGCGCGGCGGACTCTCGCGCCAGGGCTGCCAGGGCGTCTGCAAGCTGCTGCTGCCCGAGACCACGGCCA
>CAVHKV010000171.1:0-4330 GCA_963636635.1 uncultured Bacteroidales bacterium | reverse complement strand
AAGGAGCTCAACTCCGACGGCAAGCTCCACGGCATCGGCAACAACGTCACCAACGAGAAGGGCGAGCACGACCTGTTCATCTACAACTGGGGCATCCGTTGGGACCTCTACGAGCAGCTCGGCCACCCCGCGGTGAAGACCCTCGACGACCTCGAGGGCGTGCTGAAGGACATGCAGGCCGCCTGCCCCACCGGCGACGACGGCAAGCCCACCTACGCGCTCTCCATCTGGCCCGACTGGGACAGCACCATGGTCATGTACGTCAAGGGCCTGGCCTCGGCCTACCACGGCTACGACGAGCTGGGCATCGGCCTGTACGACTCCAGCACCGGCAAGTTCCTCGACGCCCTCTCCGACGACGGCCCCTACATGGAGGCCCTGAAGTTCGTCAACAAGCTCTACCGCGACGGCCTGGTTGACCCGGACTCCATGACCCAGACCTACGACGAGATGATCACCAAGGTCCGCAACGGCAACGTCCTCTTCTCCATCTTTGACTACGCCGGCTCCACGGCCTTCAACAACGAGGACCACATCGCCGACGGCAAGATCATGCTGCCGCTCGTTCCCACCGACGCCTCCGTCATCGTCCAGGGCCTCTCCACCTCCGGCCAGGGCCGCATCTGGTCCATCGGCGACCTGTGCGACGACCCCGACCGCGTGATGCAGCTCATCGACTGGCTCTTCACGCCCGAAGGCGCCCTCACCAACCTCTACGGCCCCAAGGGCCTCATGTGGGACTACGACTCCGACGGCCACACCAAGTTCACCGACCTCGGCAAGAAGTGCTTCGACGACCCCACCACCTCGCTCGACGGCGTGGAGTGGACCTCGCCCAAGACCGGCGCCAAGTACACCCTCTCGGGCACCTACAACGACGGCACCCTGCAGCTCAACAACACGACCTGGGCCAACGGCGCCAAGAACCCCGAGGCTACCGACGACTGCTTCTACCAGGGCACCTGGGTCACCAACGTCGTCGACCCGCAGAACGACGCCGAGAAGGACTGGCGCGACACCACGGGCGCCAAGAGCCAGTGGGAGTACCTCAACTCCGTCAACTACACGGTGATCCCGCCCGCGAACTTCGCCGAGGGCACCCGCGACTCCGAGCTCGAGCTCACCTGGCAGCAGGTCATCAAGACCATCAAGGAAGGCTCCTGGAAGGCCATCTACGCCAAGGACGACGCCGAGTTCGCCAGCCTCGTGAAGGACATGCAGAGCACCTGCGCCGGCTACGGCTACGACGACTGCGTCGCCTGGTGCGAGTCCGAGGCCGAGCGCCGCTTTGGCCTGCAGGAGAACGACTAACCGTACAGTTCGCCAGGCAAGAGGGGAGGGCATAGATGAAGATTACGGTTGACTCGCCGTTCGTGCAGGCCGGCATCAAGGCCACGAACCTGCTCATCGTCAACTTCTGGCTGGTGGTGGGCTGCCTGCCCGTCGTCACGGCCGGCGCCTCGGTCACCGCGGCCTTCACCGTGCTCCTCAAGATGAGCGAGGACCGGGAGGAGGTGGGCATCACCCGCGCGTTCTGGCGCGCCTGGGTGGCAAACCTCAAGCACGGCGTGATGTCCACCGTCATCCTCGCGGCCTGCGCCTACAGCGTGTGGATGAGCTGGCAGCTCTTTGAGAAGCTGCCGGACAACCCGGTGGGGTTCCTCATCCTCGCCCTGCTGGTGGCGGTGCTCGCCTTCATGCACTTCGTCTATGTCTTTCCCCTCGAGGCCCGCTACGAGAACGGCCTGATGCGGCAGATGCGCAACTCCCGCCTCATCTGCGTGCGCTTCTTTGGCAAGACGATGCTCCTGCTTGGCATCCTCGGCATCCAGGTCCTTCTCTTTGGCTTCACCGCCCCGGTTCTCACGTATGCGGGCCTCTTCTTCGCGCCCGCGCTGGCGGTCTACACCGCCGCCCAGATAACGATGCCCATCTTCCGCACGCTCGAGGGCAACCCCGCGGCCGACGACGGCATCACGGTATCTAGCGAACGCGACTGGTAAGGATTTACCGCATGATCAAGATTGCCATCGACTACTACCCCGAGCACTGGGACCGCTCCATGTGGGAGGACGACGTCCGCCGCATGGCCGAGCTCGGCTGCTACGCCGTGCGCGTGGGCGAGTTCGCCTGGAGCCGCATGGAGCCCTCCGAGGGCGTCTATGACTTCGAGTGGCTCGACGAGGCCATCAACCTCATCTCCGCCTACGGCATGAAGGTCATCCTCGGCACCCCCACCAACTGCGCGCCCCTGTGGCTCTACACCGCCCACCCCGAGACGGTGCAGTGCGAGCGCGACGGCCAGCGCACCCACCTCGGCATCCGAGGCCACCGCTGCCAGACCAACCCCCTGTTCCGCGAGTACGCCGAGAAGATCGTCCGCAAGATGGCCGAGCGCTACGCCGGCCGCCCCGAGATCCTCGCCTGGCAGATCGACAACGAGGTGGAGTCCAACCACTGCACCTGCCCCTCCTGCCGCAAGCGCTTCCAGCAGTTCTGCCGCGAGAAGCACGGCACGCTCGAGCAGCTCAACCGCGACTGGGGCACCGTCGTGTGGAGCGGCGAGTACTCCGACTGGACCCAGATCGAGTGCTTCAACACCGCCTGGGTGAACAAGAGCGACTGGTTCAACCCCGCCTACATGCTCGACTACGAGCGCTTCTGCTCCGCCACCACGGCCGAGTACGTGGCCTTCCAGGCCGCCATCATCCGCGAGTACGACGCGGACGCCCAGATCACCACCAACGCCTGCTTTGGCCTGCACGTCCAGGACTTCTACAAGGAGTTCGAGTCCATGGACGTGGCGTCCTACGACAACTACCCGCCGCTCGAGCTTCCCGAGGACCCAACCGAGGTGTACTCGAACGCCTACGCGCTCGACATGGTCCGCGGCTGGAAGAACAAGAACTTCTGGGTGATGGAGCAGCTCGGCGGCCCCATGGGCTGCTGGATGCCCACCACCCGCGCCATGGAGCCGGGCATGCTCGAGGGCTACGCCATGCAGGCGGTGGCCCACGGCGCGGACCTGCTCAGCTTCTTCCGCTGGCGCACTGCCGCCACCGGCGCCGAGATGTACTGCTATGGCCTGCTGGACCACGACAACAAGCCCAACCGTCGCCTGGCCGAGCTTGGCGCCCTGCGCGAGCGCCTGAGCCGCGCCGGCGAGCTCGAGGGTACCGCCGTCACCTCCGAGGTGGCCCTTGTCTTCTCGCCCGACCAGAACTACAACTTCGCCAACCAGACCCAGAGCCGCGGCTTTGACTACTGGCGCCAGGAGCGCCTGCTGCACGACAGCCTCATGGGCCTGGGCGTGAACGTGGACGTGATCGGTGACGCCGAGCCGCTCAGCCCCGAGCGCCACAAGCTCGTCATCGTCCCGGCCTACGCCGTGACCAGCGACGCGTTTGCGGAGAAGCTCGCCGCCTACGTGAAGGCCGGCGGCCACGCCGTCCTCACCGTGCGCTCCGGCGCCAAGGACGAGAACGGCAACTGCACGGTGGGGGAGTACCTGCCGGGCAAGTTCTCCGAGCTCTGCGGCTGCCACGTGGTGGAGAGCGACGCCATCGGCGAGGCCCTGCAGACCGTGCGCGACTCCAACGGCAACGCCCACCACGTGAGCGTGTGGTGCGACCTGCTCGAGCTCACGACCGCCCGCTCCATCGCCGAGCACGACGAGCGCTACTACGCCGGCACCCCGGCCGCGTGCCGCAACGAGTACGGCCAGGGCACCTGCTCCTACGTGGGCGTGGTCGGCAGCAAGAGCTTCTACCGAGCGCTGCTCGTGAGCGAGCTGCGCCTGGCCGGCGTTTCCTACATCGACAACCTGCCCGCCGGCGTGGAGTCGTGCACCCGCGCGTCCGACGAGCTTGAGTACCGGTTCTTCTTCAACAACACCATGAAGAGCCGTTCGTTCTTCTACCAGGGAGAAAGTGTGGCCATGCAGCCGCTCGAGGTGAAGGTCTCCACCTCAGACGGCCGCTGGCTCTAAGGCACGGCGCGTTTTATCCAACAAAGGCAACACGTGAGTTAGGAGCGTGCACCATGGCAACCGTCAGCTTGAAGCACATCGAGAAGGTCTACCCGAGCGAGAACGCCGGCAAGAGGCGCAAGCCGGCCAAGAAGGCCGAGGAGACCCCCGAGAAGAAGCACAACCTCAAGGAGACCGAGGAGGGCGTGGTGGCCGTCGAGGACTTCAACCTCGACATCGCCGACCACGAGTTCGTGGTCCTCGTCGGCCCCTCGGGCTGCGGCAAGTCCACCACCCTGCGCATGGTGGCCGGCCTCGAGGACATCACCCGCGGCGAGCTCTACATCGACGGCAAGCTCATGA
>CAVHKV010000170.1:0-4331 GCA_963636635.1 uncultured Bacteroidales bacterium | reverse complement strand
TCGCCAACGAGGCCCAGTCGGTCATGGACGCCCAGGCCACGCGCGGCGGCTCCTTCGAAGACGCCGGCCTCATCGGCAAGGTCCGCGCCACAAGCGCCGTGCTCGTGCCCATGTTCGCCGGCGCCATCCGCCACGCCGAGAACCTCTCCCGCGCCCTCGACGCCCGCTGCTACGAGGGCGGCCAAGGCCGCACCCACTACCACGAGCAGCGCCTCCGCCCGCAAGACATCGCCTTCATGGCCGGTGTCGCCCTCTGGGCCGCAGCGCTGCTCGCCATGAACGCCCTAGGGATTTAGCCCTCACGCTCGCCGCCGCGAACGTGGAATTGCTCTGATTCAGCTCGTATTGGTCTATCCTTACTAAACCTAGAGTCGTCGACACGCGAACGCGTTTTATTTGGAGCAGACATGTCGCGAATCAACATCGGCCGCGAGCGGGCCGCCTCGTCGCACGAGGCAGAGCCCGCGCAGGCCAACCAGCCGCAGGCGCTCATGACCCGCCGCACGGCCCTCAAGGCCATGCTCGGCCTCTCCGCCGTCACCGCCGGCCTCTTTGCCTCCCCCATGGGCGCGCTGGCCGCCAGCGCCACGCAGGAGACCACCAACGCCCTCAACTCGGCCCAGGAGCAGCTCGACGCCGCCCAGGCCAAGCTCGACACCATCGCCGACGAGTACCAGAAGCTCAACCAGGAGCTCAACGAGACGGTCACGCAGATTGAGCAGGTCCAGTCCGAGATCGAGGCCAAGCAGGCCGAGATTGACGACAAGCAGGCAGAGATCGAGGCCAGCCAGGACCAGCTCGCGAGCCGCATCTCGAGCAGCTACAAGACGGGCAACTCAGACTTCCTTGCCGTGCTCCTCAACTCCACGAGCTTTGAGGAGCTCACGAACAACCTGTTCTACATGGGCAAGATCAACGAGAGCGACGAGCAGCTCATCGCCAGCATCAAGACGGCCAAGGCCTCCCTCGAGCAGGCCAAGGCCGAGCTCGAGAGCCGCAAGTCCGAGCTCGAGAGCCTCAAGGCCGAGCAGACCGAGCAGCTCGCGGCCGTCGAGGCCAAGCAGCAGGAGGCCAGCGACATCGTCAACAACCTCTCCGAGGACGTGAAGGCCCTCATGGAGAAGCGCGACAGCGAGATCGCCGCCGCTGCCGCCGAGGAGAAGCGCCAGGCCGAGGCCGCCGCGGCCGCTGCCGCCGCTGCCAAGAAGAAGAGCAGCAGCAACACCGGCAACTCCGGCACGCTCAACCCCAACGCCAGCGCCTCCGAGAAGGGCGCCGCCATCGTGGCCGCCGCCAGCCGCGTGGGCTCGCCGGGCGCCGGCCTGTGCGCCATGTGGGTGAGCATGGTCTACCAGGCCGCCGGCCTGGGCTATCCCGGCGGCAACGCCAACAACATGTACTGGAACTACTGCACAAGCTCCAACAAGAGCGACCTGCAGCCCGGCATGATCGTGGCCGTCTCCACCCACAGCAGCACCTCGGCCGGCCGCATCTACGGCCACGTGGGCATCTACATCGGCGGCGGCATGGTGAAGGAGAACGTGGGCTACATCAACACCCAGAGCCTGGACTCCTGGATTGCCTCCTACGGCGACCTCGTCACCCCGCGCTGGGGCTGGGCCGGCTAGGACGAGGACGAGCGCGAGCAGCACCCGCCATCGACGCGTGGCGCGCGAGCACCGCATGCGGCACACAAGAGACTCGTACGAGCGCACCACGCAAGCGACACCAAGCGACAACGAACGCACAAGCGGCAGGTCGGCGATGGCCTGCCGCTTTTTGTTTCCGCAGCTCGGCGATTGATGTTAACGTACTCACAGCACGTCCCGGACGGGCGCGGTATACTTACGGACTGGTATGGCCAGCTGCCGGCAGCCCACGGGCGCCGCGCACCCAACGCACAAGTTCGCCTCGGCAAAAGGAGCCAGCATGAGCGAAGCACTCGAACCCAAAGACACCTGCGTCCTGGTCACCGGCGGCGCCGGCTTCATCGGCAGCCACACGGTGGTGGAGCTCCTCGCCCAGGGCTACCAGGTCGTCATCGTCGACGACCTCTCCAACTCCAGCGCCGTAGCGGTTGACCGCGTGCGCCAGATCGCCGGCGACGAGGCCTCGGCCAACCTCAAGTTCTACGAGGCCAACGTGCTCGACCGCGAGGCCATGGACAAGATCTTCGACGAGAACAAGATCGACCGCGTCATCCACTTCGCCGGCTTCAAGGCCGTGGGCGAGTCGGTGAGCAAGCCCGTCGAGTACTACCACAACAACATCGAGAACACGCTCGTGCTCGTGGACGTCATGCGCAACCACGGCTGCAAGTCCATCATCTTCTCCAGCTCCTCCACCGTCTACGGCGACCCGGACTCGCTGCCCCTCACCGAGGAGAGCCCCAAGAAGTTCGCCACCAACCCCTACGGCTGGACCAAGTGGATGATCGAGCAGATCCTCACCGACCTGCACACGGCAGACCAGGAGTGGGACGTCGTGCTGCTCCGTTACTTCAACCCCATCGGCGCCCACCCCTCCGGACTCATCGGCGAGGACCCCAAGGGCATCCCCAACAACCTCGTGCCCTACGTGGCGCAGGTGGCCGTGGGCAAGCTCGAGGCCGTGCAGGTCTTTGGCGACGACTACGACACGCCCGACGGCACCGGCGTGCGCGACTACATCCACGTCTGCGACCTGGCCAGCGGCCACGTGGCGGCCCTCAAGTGGATGAACGGCAAGACGGGCGTTGAGGTCTTCAACCTCGGCACCGGCACCGGCTCCTCCGTGCTCGACGTGGTGCGCGCCTTCTCGGCGGCCTGCGGCAAGGAGCTGCCCTACGTCATCCGCGAGCGCCGCGGCGGCGACATCGCGGCCAACTGGTGCGACGCCTCCAAGGCCAAGCGCGAGATGGGCTGGGAGGCCAAGTACAACCTGGCCGACATGTGCCGCGACTCCTGGAACTGGCAGAGCCACAACCCCAACGGCTTTGAGGAGTAGGCGTGGCCGAGAACCTCTTCGTCACCTACCTCAAGCAGCGGCTTCCCTATGTGGAGAAGGCGCTGGCGGGCGTTGCCCCCGGCCCCTGCGGATCTGCCGAGCACACACCCGAGGCTGACCTCGGCGCCTTCCTCTACGAGCCGCTCGTAAGCTTCACCGCCGGCGGCGGCAAGCGCGTGCGCCCGGTGCTGTGCCTGCTGGGCGCCGAGGCCGTGGGCGGGCAGGCCGAGCTCGCCCTCTCCCCCGCCGTGGCCATCGAGCTCTTCCAGAGCGCCGCGCTCATCCACGACGACATCGCCGACGAGAGCGAGCTGCGCCGCGGCAAGCCCTGCCTCTACCTCACGCAGGGCACCGGCATCGCCACCAACGTCGGCGACCTGGCGCTCACCGAGGTCTTTGAGGTGGTCCTGAACGACAAGGGCCTGCCGCAGGAGCGCAAGCTCGCCGTGCTCTCCAAGCTCGTCGACATGGAGCGCCGCACCCTCGAGGGCCAAGCCCTCGACCTGGGCTGGGCCCGAGACGGGCGCTGGGACATCAGCGTCAGCGACTACCTCTACATGGTCATCTCCAAGACGGCCATCTACACCGCTGCGGCGCCCCTCGTCATCGGCGCGACCTGCGCCGGCGCCGAGCCCGCCCTCTGCGAGAGGCTGCGCCGCGTGGGCCTGCACGCCGGCGCTGCCTTCCAGCTGCAAGACGACCTGCTCAACCTCGTCGGCGACGCGGCGGCCCAGGGCAAGGACTTTAGGAGCGACGTCACCGAGGGCAAGCGCACGCTGGCCGTCATCCACGCGCTGGGCGAGCTTGACGCGCCGGAAAAGGACGAGCTCGTGGCCCTGCTCTCCGGCAACGTCACCGGCGAGGCCGAGCTGGCCCGCGCCGTGGAACTCATCGAGCTGGGCGGTGGCATCGAGGCCTGCCGCAGCCTCGCCGCCCGGGAGACGGGCAAGGCCAAGGACCTCATCGCCGAGTTGACCTCAAACGGTGAAATCACGCCCGAGGCCGGCGAAGTTCTTGCCGCTATGGCAGACTTCTTTGTTGAGCGCGCAAGCTAGCACGCCAAACGCAGACGTTTTTAGGAGCTTTTTGATGGATCCGATTCGCGAGGGCATGGCAGGAGAGATGGTCGAGGACGTGCAGGAGCGCCTCGCCTCCCTTGGCTTTGAGATTGATTTCGCCGAGCGCGAGGCCTCCGAGTTTGGTGCCTCCACCGCCAACGCCGTTGCAAGGTTCCGCATCGAGCACAACCTTCCGCTCTCCACCGAGGTCGACGTCAGCTGCTGGTCGGCCTTGGTGGACGAGTGCTACCAGCTGGGAGACCGCACGCTCTACCTGCGCCTCCCCAA
>CAVHKV010000169.1:0-4333 GCA_963636635.1 uncultured Bacteroidales bacterium | reverse complement strand
TCTCTTCGGCCATGATTCCTCCGTGCGCGGGCAGAACGCCCGGCGTTCATATTCGCACACGGGCGCCAACCGCCCATCGCTCTCTTCCGCGAGCAACGCGCAACGCACGCCGCTCGCCAGCCCCGACTTCCCTCGAGGCGGGACGCCGAACGTTTGCCACGGCCTCCCGCGAGGTTGGATGCCGAGCGCCTTGCTTGCACACCACATACTAGCTGCCGAGCGGACGCCAAGTGCCGCCGTCAAGCAAACCTGACAACGAGTTTCTCGCCCGTCCAAAATGCCCCGCAAGCGGTAGCCGGTTGCCCGCAAGCGGCACCCCATCTAACAACAAGGCGCCTCGCTTTCCCACGGAGCGGGCACCGCACGCGCGGGCAACGATACGTCCGAGGTGCTGGGCGAGGCTCAACTAGCCCGGCCGTGCATCCCTTGAACACAGCCGCACATCCCTTGATTAAACTCGCGCAAGTTGTGGGGCGCAAAATCCTATATGGCCGAGTAGCAGGCCAAGATTGTCCACAAAACCCCAGTTGACGATGGGCTAGAACGGGGCGCTACTCGACCTGCCCCCGATTTGCGCCCCACAACTTGCACGAACACGATCGCGGAGCCGCAGGAGGGGTTACGCTGGCCCAAATTCCCCCAAGGAAGGGGCTTCCTGGCCCCGAATTCCTCCGGAAGAGACTTCGCCGGTCGCAAATTCCACCAGTAGGGGACCTCACTGGTGCCAAATTCCACCAGGAGGGGACCTCCCCAGCGCCAAATTCCTCCAAGAATCAGAAAGCCCGGAGCGCGGGCCCCGGGCTTTCTGATTTTTCGAACGCATTTAAGCGATCGCAGGCGCAGTTAAGAACCATTCGCACGGCTCGGTCGCAAGCGCCATCAAGAGCCGTAGCGAGCAATTTGGCCGCACAGGCGCGCGGCTCGATTGCAAGCGCCATTAAAAGCCGCACGCGCGAGCAGCGACGCGTCCGGCGCACGGCTCACGCACGCCGCCGGCTTACACCTGCTGGGCGAGCTTCTCGGCTCGGTCGGCCGCGGCGAGGACGTCAATGACGGAGGGCGGGCCGTTGCCGAGCAGCACCGCGTAACGGGCGCCACCGGCCCCGAGCCCGCGTTTTTACCGATGGAGCTCCATTCGTTACAAGAACGGAGCCGCTCGTAGCCGAGCAGGCCCGCGAGTCTTAAACTTCCTTAAGAACGCGCAAGGCGGGGAGAAGAGGACGATATGTTCTGCAGCAACTGCGGCAAGCAAATCAAGGATGGTTCGAAGTTCTGCATCTACTGCGGCGAGAAGCTCGCTAACGACGCCGCAGGAGAAGCCCTGGACACTCCAAACAAAGAAGCCGCTGAGACAACCGCTCTTCAAGACCCCGCCGATTCCCAAAGCAGCACCCCAACCGCACCGGATTCCGCCAAGACCACGGTCATTCCAGACCGTGCGAACAGGGAGGCCGCGGCGACCCCGGACTACGCATCGGAAAGGACCGACGTCATCCCGAACCCTTCGCGCAAGCCCAGTGACACGGCTCCGCTTAAGCCCATCTACCCCGGCGTTCCTCAGCAGGAGCCCTATAAGAAGGAGCCCAAGCGTAGGAACTCCTCCACCAAAACCATCGTCATCGCAGCGGTTGCGCTTGCCATTGCGGTGTGCGCAATCGTTCTGGCGATAGCCGGCGTAGTCACGGGCAATGCCTCAAAACAAGACGCCGAACCAGCCGCCACAGCCGCGGCAGCGGCCACGGCTGAAGCCGCCTCAACCGAAGTCGCCACCACGGAGTCAGAGACCGAGGAGGCCGAGACGCAGGCCGCAACCGAAGCCACGAGCCCCGAAGTGGTCTACGTCACCACGAAGGAGTACGTCTACGTGCCCGTTCCCGAACAGAACAGCTCGAGCGGCTACGTGCTTCCCGATAGCGCCTCGCGCGTGTATTCAACCGAAGAGCTTGAGGCCCTCAGCACCGACATCCTTTGGTACGCCCGCAACGAAATCTACGCACGCCACGGCCGCAAGTTCAAGGACCAGAACCTGCAGGCTTACTTCAACGGAAAGTCCTGGTACACGCCCGTCTACGAGCCCGACGAGTTCGACTCGTACGTGACATTGAGCTCCACCGAACAGCAAAACGCCGCCAACATCAAGCAAATCGAGAGCTCGCGCGGCTCCTCGCACCTGTAGGCGGGGCAAGGTCATGAGCGCCAACAGGGCCATAACCCGCCGCCAGTTGCTTGTCGTGGTGGGTGCTGGCATCATCGCCGCGCTGGGCGGATGCGCACGGCCGGGGAGCGGGGAGACGGACTCGGGCGTCGAGACAACGGCCACCACAGAAGGCGTGGCATCGGCCACTGCCAACGCCACAGTCACCGTGACCGATGACACAACACCGACAGGCCCAAGCTCCGAGGAACTCCTCGCCCAGCTCGACCTGAACCGCACGCTTTGCGACGACCTCGCACACGGCCCAAAGGGCGCCGAATACCAGCGCTACATTGTCCTGCACGACACCGAAGGCGGTGGCACGCCGGAAGACGTCGCCAGCTACTTTGAGAAAAACGGCAGCTACATGGCCTCTCACTTCATCATTGGCAAGGACGGACACATCGTCCAGTGCGTGGACATCGAGCAAATCGCCCACCACGCCGGCTACGGAGACACCGGCAACAACGAGGCCTTTGGCACCACGGACGAGAGCCGCGACGACAAGCGCGGTTCCTCCCCCATCGGCTCGGCCTACCCGGACTACGGCATGAACTCGTACTCCGTCGGTGTCGAGATGATCCACATCGGCGGCGAGGGCGACTACCCCGCCAAGCAGCTGACCGCACTGGACGCGCTCATCGCCTATCTCGACGCCTATTACGTCGAGCGGGGCCTCGATAACGCCGGCACCATCATCGACCACAAAGCCTGGCGCGCCTCCAACTCCGACACCTCGGCCGAGTTCGCAGGCTATCTAGCCAACTACCAGAACCACCGCACGCACGAATGACGGCGCGTCCGGCACGCCGGGTGAGGCTCGGCTAACTCGGCCGCGCGCCCTTTAGATAGCTAGCCCGGCTTTAGGACCTTTAGATAGCTAGCCCCGCCGTGCGTCCTGAAATAGCTATCCAGTCGCGCGTCCTTCAAATAAGTTCGTGCAAGTTGTGGGGCGCAAAATCTTAGATGGCCGAGTAGCAGCCCAGAATCGTCCACAAAACCCCAGTTGGCGATGGGCCAGAACGGGGCACTACTCGACCCGTCCCCGATTTGCGCCCCACAACTTGCACGAACGCAATCGCGGGGGGGTCGGGGGGCCTTCGCCGGCGCCAAATCACACCAAGAGGCTTCGCCGGCCCCAAATTCTGCCGAGGGAGGGGCTTCGCTGGTCGCAAATTCCGCCAAGGGGAGGGTTCGCTAGCCCCAAACCCCCTCCAGAAGGACCTTCGCCACTACAAAGTCCACCGGGGCTTCGCCAGCGCCAAATTCCATCGTGGGGCCTCCCCGGCGCCGACTCCTACAAGGAGGACCCTCGCCAGCCCCAAATCCCGCCGGGAGCTTCGCCGGACGCAGGCCCCACCTTGGAAGTGCTTCGCCGGTTCCAAGTCCCACCAAAGGGCAGAAGGCCCGGGGGCGCAGGCCCCGGGCCTTCTGATTTTTCGAGCGCATATACGCAGTTTGCAAACACCGTCAAAACCGCAGCGTGTGGCTCGGTCGCAAGTGGAGTTAAAAACCGCACGCGCGAGCAGCGACGCGTCCGGCGCACGGCTCGAGCGCGCAGGCGCACGGCTCGACGCCCGTCGGCGAAGCCGCAGAAGATCCCGGCAAGTTTGGCCACGTAGGCGGACGGCTCACCGCGAATCTACGGCAGCAATCAATACGGTTCGAGCGCACTGTCGCCCGATTACACCTGCTGGGCGAGCTTCTCGGCTCGGTCGGCCGCGGCGAGGGCGTCGATGACGGCGGGCAGGCCGTCGCCGAGCAGCACCGCGTTGTAGGTGCTGTTGAAGCCGATGCGGTGGTCGGTCACGCGGTCCTGCGGCTGGTTGTAGGTGCGGATCTTCTCGGAACGGTTGCCGTGGCCAATCTGGCTCTGGCGCTCGGCGCCCAGCTCGGCCTGCTGGCGCTCGAGCTCGGCCTCGTAGAGGCGGGCGCGCAGCATCTGCATGCAGACCTCGCGGTTCTGGATCTGGCTGCGCTGGTCCTGCGACTGCACCACGGTGTTGGTGGGCAGGTGGGTGATGCGCACGGCCGAGTAGGTGGTGTTGACGCACTGACCGCCGGGGCCGGAGGCGCAGTAGGTGTCGATGCGCAGGTCCTCCTGGTTGATCTGGATGTCGATCTCGTCGGCCTCGGGCA
>CAVHKV010000168.1:0-4345 GCA_963636635.1 uncultured Bacteroidales bacterium | reverse complement strand
AAAGCGGCTCCCCTTGGCATTGCTATGTCTGCCGCTACTAGGAGCGGGCGACCTTGCCGGACTTGAGGCACGTGGAGCAGACGTTCATCTTCTGCTTGTGGCCGTTGACGACAACGGTGACGTGCTGGATGTTCGGACGGAACTTGCGGTTGGTGACGCGGTGCGAGTGGCTGATCGAACGACCGGCGACAGCGTGCTTGCCGCAGATGGCGCAAACCTTAGACATTGTTGTAAACCTCCATTAAGCGGCGCCTGGTGCAGCCGCCCTCGACACAAAGCTGGATAAGGATAACACAGCGGGTAGCTCGTGCAAGCGAGTTTGTTCGAGATGTTGTGTCCGCTTCGTGGAGTCTACCCCAAGACATTGTCCCCTGGAAAGCCCGGCGGCTCGAATGGCTATATTCCTAACAGTGAAAACTAACACTAGAAAGTATTAGGAGGAGAGCATGGAACAAACAAGCCGGGACGGCGTGCGCGAGCCCCAAGCCGCCGCGTTAGGTGATGCTGCGAAGGCTGCTACGGCCGGCGCGTCTGCCGCCGGTTCCGCCTCGCCCGAGGCTTCCGCCGAGGTCTTTCGCGCCTACGCCGAGCGGCTCATAGCCTTTGGCTGCGAGATGGGCCGCCTGCGCGCAAGCGACCGCATCAACAAGGGAATGCGTGGCCTACCTGCGATTATGCGCACGCTCAGCATGGCAGGCGAGCCGCTTTCCCCCTCAGAGATCGCCCATCGCACGGGTGTTTCAGACGCGCGTGTGGCCAACGCCCTGCGCGCCCTGGAGGAGCGCGGCCTCGTGAGCCGCTCGACCTCGCTGTCCGACCGCCGCCGCGTTGAGGTGAGCCTCACCGAGGAGGGGGCCGCCCAGCACGAGCGCCTGCGTGAGAACGGCATCTCGATGGTGGCTGACTTCCTCGAGGAGCTCGGCGAGCAGGACAGCCGCGAGTTTGTTCGAATTGTGGGGCGCATCGAGTCCCTCATGGCCGCCCGCTACGAGCAAGGCCGCCAGGTAAGGCCCCCGGCAGATCCGTTCAGCCTGTCGCAAGGCCACGAAGCGACGGGGGAGGGGGACCGCGCGTGAAGATCCTCAAGCTCTTCAAGAACCACATCCCGGCGCTCGTCGTCGCCATCGCGCTCACCATCATCAGCTGCAACGCGGACCTCACGCTGCCTACCTATATGAGCGAGATCGTGGACGTGGGCATCCAGCAGGGCGGCATCGAGACCGCCGTGCCCGCCACCATCCGCGAGCAGAGCCTCGCAGACCTCGAGCTGTTCATGGCCGAGGACGACGCCTCTCTCATCGACTCGCTCTACTCGGTGGCCGACGCGAGCGGCATCCGCACCTATGTGGGCGAAGAAGCCGGCGCCGACGTTGACGAGGTCGCCAGCATCATGAGCCTGCCCGAGACCGTGGCGCTTTCGCTCTCGCAGGGCGTGGACGCCTCCACCCTGGGCGCGGGCGTGAGCGGCACCATCACCATGGATGACATTCGCGCCGCCTACGAGGCCGGCCTCGTCACCAAAGACCAGCTCACGAGCGCGGCCGATTCCATGGCCGAGGCCATGGGCTCCATGAGCGGCTCCATCGTGGAGCAGCGCGCCGTCAGCTACGTGGGCGCCGAGCTCGAAGCCCAGGGCATCAACCTCGAGGACGTCCAGAACGCCTATCTCGGCTCCATGACGCTCAAGATGTTCGGCCTGTGCGCCGTCTCGCTCGTCTCCACCATCGCGCTGGGCGCGGTGGCCTCTCGCACCGCTTCCACCATCGCACGTGACCTGCGCCGCGAGACCTTCTCGCGCGTCATGGGCTTCTCGGCGGCCGAGGTGGGCAAGTTCAGCCAGGCCTCGCTCATCACGCGCTGCACCAACGACGTCCAGCAGATCCAGATGGCCGTGACCCTGTTCATCCGCATGGTGCTCATGGCCCCGGTGATGGGCGTGGTGGCCGTGATGCGCGTGCTCGCCACCAGCACGGGGCTGGAGTGGACCATCGGCGTGGCCGTCATCGCGGTGTGCGCCGTGGTGGGCGTGCTCATGGGCCTCACCATGCCCAAGTTCAAGAAGATGCAGCGCTACGTGGACCGCGTGAACCTCGTGGCCCGCGAGATGCTCGACGGCCTCATGCCCATCCGCGCCTTCGGCCGCCAGGACCACGAGCTGACGCGCTTTGACGAGGCCAGCCGCGACCTCATGGAGACCCAGCTGTTCACCAACCGCGCCATGAGCTTCATGATGCCGCTCATGATGCTCGTGATGAACTGCGTCACCGTGCTTATCGTGTGGGCCGGCAGCAACGGCGTGAACGACGGCGTGATGCAGGTGGGCTCCATGATGGCCTTCATCTCCTACACCATGCAGATCGTCATGGCCTTCATGATCCTCACCATGGTCTCGGTCATGCTGCCCCGCGCCGAGGTGGCCGCCGCCCGCGTGGAGGAGGTGCTCAGCACCACGAGCTCCATCACCGAACCGGCCAGCCCCAAGCTGCCGGCGGCCGACGCGCCCCGCGGCACGCTCGAGTTCTGCGATGTCTCCTTCCGCTACCCGGACGGGGAGGAGAACGTCGTGAGCCACCTGAGCTTTACCGTGGGCGCGGGCCAGATGCTCGGCATCATCGGCGCCACGGGCTCGGGCAAGTCCACCATCGTCCAGCTCATCCCGCGTCTCTACGACGTCACCGAGGGCAGCGTGTTGCTCGACGGCGTGGACGTGCGCGACCTGCCCCTGGGCGAGCTGCGCCGTCGCGTGGGCTACGTGCCCCAGCAGGGCATGCTGTTCTCCGGCACCGTTGAGACCAACCTCAAGTTCGCCGGTAACACCGTCAGCGACGAGGACATGCGCCACGCCGCCGAGGTGGCCCAGGCCACCGAGTTCATCGAGGGCCGCGAAGGCGGCTGGAGCTCGGCCATCAGCCAAGGCGGCTCCAACGTCTCGGGCGGCCAGCGCCAGCGCCTGGCCATCGCCCGCGCCCTTGCCAAGCGCCCCGAGGTCGTGGTGTTCGACGACTCCTTCTCGGCGCTCGACTACAAGACCGACGCGCGCCTTCGCGAGGCCCTCGCTACGAGCGAGACCGAAAGCGCGCACGTGGTGGTGGCCCAGCGCATCGCCACCATCATGCACGCAGACCAGATCATCGTGCTCGACGACGGCGCCGTGGTGGGCCAGGGCACCCACGAGCAGCTGCTCCACAGCTGCCCGGCCTACCTCGAGATCGCGGAGTCGCAGCTGAGCGCCGCGGAGCTCGGCATGAGCGCCGAAGAGATCGCCGCCGTCAAGGAAGGAGGGCAGCGCTAATGGCAGAAGAGAACAAGACGCAGGCGCCCGCCCGCAACGCCGCCCCCATGCGCGGCCCCGGCGGCCGAGGCGGCCGCGCGGTTGAGAAGCCCAAGGACTTCAAGGGCACCATGGCCAAGCTGCTCGGCTACGTGGGCGCCCACAAGTTCGCCGTGCTCGCGGCCATCGTGTTCGCCATCGCCTCGGTCATCTTCAACATCGTGGGGCCCAAGGTCCTGGGCCAGGTCACCACCAAGCTCTACGAGGGCCTCGTGGCCAAGGTGAGCGGCACCGGCGGCGTGGACTTCGAGTGGATCGGCCGCACCCTGCTGCTCCTGCTCGGCCTCTACCTGGCGAGCAGCGCCTGCAACCTCATCCAGGGCTGGCTCATGACCGGCGTCACCCAGAAGATCTGCCACCGCATGCGCGCCGAGATAGCCCAGAAGATCTCCGTGGTGCCCATGAGCTACTTCAACGGCCACGCCAAGGGCGACGTCCTCAGCCGCATCACCAACGACGTGGACACCCTGGGCCAGAGCCTCAACCAGTCCGTGACCCAGCTCATCACCTCCGTCACGCAGATCATTGGCGTGCTCGTGATGATGCTGTCCATCAGCCTGCCGCTCACCGGTGTGGTCGTGGTGACGCTGCCGGTGGCCGCCGTCATCATGTTCGTGATGATGCGCTTCTCCCAGCCCTACTTCCGCGCGCAGCAGAAGGTCCTGGGCGAGGTCAACGGCATCATCGAGGAGGACTTCGCCGGCCAGTCCGTCATCCAGGTCTTCGACCGCTCCGAGGCCGCCGTGGACGAGTTCGAGCGCAAGAACGACGAGCTGTTCACCTCGGGCTGGCGCTCGCAGTTCCTCTCGGGCCTGATGATGCCGCTCATGAGCCTGGTGGGAAACGCGGGCTACGTGGCCGTGGTCATCGTGGGGGCGCGACTGGCGCTCGCAGGCTCCGTCGAGGTCGGCAGCATCCAGAGCTTCATCCAGTACGTGCGCAACTTCACCCAGCCCGTGCAGCAGATCGCCAACGTGAGCAACACGCTGCAGTCCATGGCCGCCGCCACCGAGC
>CAVHKV010000167.1:0-4347 GCA_963636635.1 uncultured Bacteroidales bacterium | reverse complement strand
CCGCGCAGCTGGTTGTCGATGCGGCGGCTCTCGTGGCGCTCGGTGCCGATGACGGCCAGGCCGCCAACCGCGAGCACGCGCTCTCGCTCCTCGGTGCAGGCCTTCTTGGCGGCCTCCTTGGCCTCGGCGACCTGCTCGGGCGTGGCCACGTCGACGGGCGTGCCGGCGGCAGCGAGCGCCTGCTCGGCCAGCTCGTCGGGGTTGCCGCCGAGCAGGATGTCGGTACCACGGCCGGCCATGTTGGTGGCGATGGTGACGGCGCCCTCGCGGCCGGCCTGGGCCACGATCTGGGCCTCGCGCTCGTGGAACTTGGCGTTCAGCACCTGGTGCTTGATGCCGCGCTCGGTGAGCATGCGGGAGAGCTTCTCGGAGCTCTCGATGGAGACGGTGCCCACCAGGACCGGCTGGCCCTTGGCGTGGCGCTCGGCCACGTCGGCCGCCACGGCCTCGAACTTGTACTCCACGCTGCGGTAGATGCGGTCGTCGTGGTCAACGCGGATGACGGGCTTGTTGGGCGGAATCTCGGTGACGGGGAGCTTGTAGATCTCGCGGAACTCGGCGTCCTCGGTCATGGCGGTGCCCGTCATGCCGGAGAGCTTGTCGTAGAGGCGGAAGTAGTTCTGCAGGGTGATGGTCGCCAGGGTCTGGTTCTCCTCGCGAACGAGCACGCCCTCCTTGGCCTCCACGGCCTGGTGCAGGCCCTCGGACCAACGGCGGCCCTCCATGATGCGGCCCGTGAACTCGTCGACGATCTTCACCTCGCCGTCGAGGACCACGTAGTCCTTGTCGCGGTGGAACATGTACTGGGCCTTGAGCGCCTGCTGGAGGTGGTTGGCGAGCTGGCCGGAGAGGTCGGAGTAGATCTCGGTGCCGAGGCGCTGCTCGATGGTGCGCAGGCCCTGCTCGGTGGCAGCAATGGTGTGCTTGGCCTCGTCCATGATGTAGTCGCCGTCGGGCTCGGCAACGGGGCCGCCCAGCGGGTCGCGCTCGGGCTCCTCGCCGCGGACGAGACCGCGCACGGCGCGGGCGAACTCCTTGTAGGTGTCGGCGGACTTGGTGCCGGCGCCGGAGATGATGAGCGGGGTACGGGCCTCGTCGATGAGAATGGAGTCGACCTCGTCCACGATGGCGAAGCTGTGGCCGCGCTGCACGCGCATGTCGGCGCGGGTGACCATGTTGTCGCGCAGGTAGTCAAAGCCAAACTCGGAGTTGGTGCCGTAGGTGATGTCAGCCGCGTAGGCAGGGCCCTTGTCAACGAGCGGCATGCCGTTCTGGAGCAGGCCCACGCTCATGCCGAGGAACTTGTAGAGCTGGCCCATCCACTCGGAGTCGCGGCGGGCGAGGTAGTCGTTGACCGTGACGATGTGGACGCCCTTGCCGGCGATGGCGTTGAGGTAGCCGGCGAGCGTGGAGACGAGCGTCTTGCCCTCGCCCGTCTTCATCTCGGCGATGGTGCCCCTGTGCAGCGCGATGCCGCCGATGACCTGCACGTCAAAGTGGCGCATGCCAAGCACGCGGTCAGACGCCTCGCGGCAGACCGCGAAGGCCTCGGGAAGCAGGTCGTCGAGCGACTCGCCGTCGGCGTAGCGCTTGCGGAAGATGTCGGTCTGGGCGGCCAGCTCCTCATCGTCCATGGCGGCGTAGGTGTCGGCGAGCTTGTTGACCTTGTCGGCAATTGCCTTGTACTCCTTGAGCTCCTTGTCGGAGCCGATGGAGAGAATCTTTGAGAAGAGACCGGCCATGTCGTTCCCCTGTTGTCTCGCGAGGCCATGAGGAGCACCTCGACACATTTATGCAATCTGTATCACTTTAGCGGTTAGCCCCATCCTTCGCCCCCGAGGTAGACCCCAACAAGGAAGCGCCACATTGTTCCCGCCCGTGCCGCAGCTGCTCCGCGGCACGGCAGCCAATCGTGTCGCGGCGACCATTCTCGCGCCCCACCATGGCGCGGCGCCGGTTTATGGCGCAACGGCACGGGCCTCGCGCCATCGGCTCACCAGGCCCCAGGCGAGTACGCCGCGTAGGCACGAGCACGCCACGCCCTCAGGCCACGAGTCCAGTCCTCACCATCCAAACTCGACGCCACGGGGCGCCAGCACGTCGCGCCGCGCGCGTTCCGCTATGCCAGGGCAGGCCTCGGGTTGTTGGTCATTTCCGCACGGGCGGTGTCGAGGAACCACTGCGCCTGGCGCTCGTCCTTTAGCCTCCTTGCCGCGTCGGCGCCCGTGAGCATGGCGTCCACGAAGCGTCGGGAAAGCTCCTCGTGCCTGCGGCGATATCGCCCGTCCACGTCGTTGGTTGGCAGGTAGGAGCCTCCGCCATACATGCTCTCCATACGCAGGCAAAGCGACACTGCCTCGTCGTCCGGAATCCTGCGGCTCATCACCTGGCGCGCCACGCGCTCAAACTCGTCCACATCGCAGATGACGAGCGACTCGTCCAGCCATATCTTGCCCTGCTCGCCCACGACGTACTTCAGCTCCGGCAAGTTCTGCCCGATGGTCGACCTCAGCGAGCTCAAGACGCTGTAGAGGCTCTCCCTTCCCCGGATGGGGTCGACGTCTTGCCAGAGCTGGTTCATGGCATCGCGGCGCGCAAGCATGTGCCCAGGCGTAAGCGCAAGCATCGAGATGAGGTCGCGAGAACGGCGGCGGCGCCATTCCCGCTCCGAAATCCTGGCCCCTCCCCTTCTCACGCTGAAACCGCCCATCACGCAGACCTCGAGAAGCGGCACGTCGCCTTGGGCGACAAAGCGGCACTCCCCGTTGCTTGCACCGTACCAGCGTCCCGATGCCGGCAGGTTCTCCTGAAGCACCTGCGGCAAGGCGTGCCGCGGCCTCCAAGAAAGCGGCAACGCCTCGCCAAGGCGTCCGCCCCGATATTTGTCCGCCCTCGCAAGGCAGGCCGCAAAGGACATGACCTCAACCCTCGGCACCAGCCCTTGCATGGCCGCCACGGCGTTGGCTTGCATCTCGGCGTCATCGCTCCAAACTGCCTCGTACAAATCACCCAAGAGCACAAGATCAACGGAAGGCCCTTCCGCCTCAACGCCAGGGCAACCCCGCCGCGCTCCGCTCCATCCCAGCGCAACGTTCTCACCAAGCCCAGACAGTGCGGCTCGCTCCACCATTCCGGCGGCAAGGCCAACGTCACGCAGGCCGGCCTTCTCGGCCAACGAGCCAACTCCTTGAGCTCGCACGTAGGCGTTTCTGTACGCCCCGTCGCACAGATTTGAGATACCAATGGACAAGTTGACCCAGGCTCTCAAAGACGTCTGTCCCACCTGTTCCAAGGATGCCGCAAAGCGCTCCGCGCTCACAAGGGGCCTGCTCGCCCCCGCCACGCTGGAAACAAGCGCCAAGATAGATTCGGCCTCGGTTCTCATCGAGGCCGAAGCGAAGTTATCGAGCACCTCCCGCGCCCTGCTTAACCTCATCTGGTCCCCTGACGTCTCCGGGTCGCCCACAAGAATGCGTAGCGATTCAAAGTCCAAGGCCAACATGGCCGAGAAGACCGAAGGCTCGTCGTGCTGCTCCCTCAGCTCTCTGGCCACCAAAAGTTCCCTGAACGCCTCGAGCGAGCGACCTTGGAGCCTCAACTCAAGCTCGCGACCCCGAAGCAGCAATCGCGTGGCCGAAATGCCGCCAACGGCCGCGACGCGAGCGTCTTCCTGTTTGTCTATGGGATAGACACCGGAGCGTCTCACCTCATCCAGCGCCTCGACAAGCCGCTCATGCATCCGCACTCGAGCGCTCGGCTGAGGCGACTGAGCGCTCCCGTCCTTTCCGTACATCTCATATTCCTGCGCACCGGAAGCCCCGGAGACCAAAGTGGAGACACCCAGGCTTCTCAATATGCATCGGGCGGGTCCCAAATCAAGCGCGCCCACATCAGAGAACACCTTACGCATCAAAAGCCTGCTCTGTCCCGCATCAATCATCTCGAGAGGAAACTCAGCCGCCAGCATTCCCAGGTCTGATTCGCTTGCCAACCCAGAGGCAATGGCGGCCGCACGCCTCACGCGGCCCTGCGTGGCAAGCATACGAATGGAGGCCGAGAGCACCTGCCCAAACGTCTTCGGAAGGGCGGCCAAGGAGCTGGCGACGACGCCCGGATCGCAGGGAACGAGCTCAAAGCTGCCAGCCTGAAGGTCGACGCCGAATATAGGCGCAGACATGGCAATTTCTCGCAGGATGTCATGCGAAACGCGTATGCCAAGATGCTCGAGCTCCTGCACGTTGCCGGAACCAAGAGCCGCCATACCGCAGCGAATCGCCAACTCTTCCTCAATCAGCTCAGGCCTGAGCGCATGGACCAGAAGCTCGCCAACAACGCGGTCCCAAGCAG
>CAVHKV010000166.1:0-4347 GCA_963636635.1 uncultured Bacteroidales bacterium | reverse complement strand
GCTCACGGCACCATCATCACCCTGCGTGAGAAGGGCGAAGTTGAAACCGACCGAGGCTCAATCGAAGTCGTCCCAGCCTGGAAGTGGGCGCTGGGCTAGGTCTAGTCCAGCAATTCCTAACCATACGCCCCGTAGTCCCCTAGCCCCGCGCGCCCCCACCGCAGCTCGCGAAAACTTGCATGGCTGGAAACGGCACCCGCACGCATCGTTCCGCGCGGGTGCCGTTACTACTTGCCCTCTGCGAGCGGCACTCTAAACGACAGACCTCCGCCAGCCGCAACCGCAGGTGCCGCCGACCTAGTCGCGGTGGGAGTTGTCGTAGGCGGCGCGGATCTTGGGCGGGAGGCCGTCGGGGATAAGCGCCATAACGCGGTCCTCGTTGCCGTCGGCCATAGCCTGCTCGTAGTACCAGGTCTTGAACGTGAGCATGTCGAGCGCGCGCTGAAGGCTCGCCTGCTCCTCTTCCACGCGCTTGCGGGTTTGCTCGATGAGCTCCTTGCGCTGCGCATAGGTGGAAGGGCCCTCGGCCACCCACTCCATGAACTGGCGAATCTCGCGAATCTCGAGGCCGCTTCGCTTGAGGCACTCGATGAGCTTGAGCGCCTCGATCTCGCTCTCGCCAAACTTGCGGATGCCGCCCGCGCGCTCCATGTGCGGGAAAAGCCCCTGCTTGTCGTAGTAGCGCAGGGTCGAGACCGGAATGGAGAACATCTCCGAGACCTGACCGATCGTATACATGGGCGCTCCAAATCTAACTCAAATTTACCCTTGACCTAAAGTTAGGTTTAGGTTCTATCGTGCTCTCAGCATAGCAGCAAATGAACGAAAGGATGCCCATGTACCTCGAGAAAATCGAATCCCCCGCAGACGTACGCGCCATCCCCGTCGGCGAGCTCGACGCCCTGGCAACCGAGATTCGTGGCGCGCTCATCGACAAGCTGGCCGCCCACGGCGGCCACGTGGGCCCCAACCTCGGAATGGTCGAGGCCACCATCGCCCTGCACCGCGTGTTCGACTCCCCCACCGACAAGCTCGTCTTTGACGTCTCGCACCAGACCTACGTGCACAAGATGCTCACCGGACGCGCCTGGGGCTTCACCGACCCGGCGCGCTACGACGACATCTCGGGCTACTCCGAGCCCAGTGAGTCCGCACACGACCACTTCGTCATCGGCCACACCTCCACCTCGGTGAGCCTCACCTGCGGCCTGGCCAAGGGGCGCGACCTCGTGGGCGACACCTACAACGTGGTGGCCGTGGTTGGCGACGGCTCGCTCTCCGGTGGCGAGGCCTTCGAGGGCCTGGACTGGGCAGCCGAGCTCGGCGGCAACCTCATCATCGTGGTGAACGACAACGAGATGTCCATCGCCGAGAACCACGGCGGCCTCTACATGAGCCTGGCCGAGCTGCGCGCCACCGGCGGCGAGAGCCCCAACAACTACTTCCGCGCACTGGGGCTGGACTACCGCTACGTGGAGCAGGGCAACGACGAGCAGGTGCTCGAAGCCGCGTTTGCCGAGGTCCGCGACATCGACCACCCCGTCGTCGTGCACATCCACACCGAAAAGGGTCACGGCTTTGCGCCGGCGGTGGAGAACAAGGAGCGCTTCCACTGGGACGGCTGGTTCGACAAGCAGACCGGCGAGAGCCTGCTACCCAAGGGCGGCGAGCCGTCCATGAGCGAGCTCACCTACCAGGTGCTTTCTCGCCGTATGGCCGCCGACCCGCGCGTCGTGGCCATCTCCAGCGCCACGCCGGGCATCATGGGCTTTACACCCGAGCGTCGCGCGGAGGCCGGCAAGCAGTTCGTTGACGTGGGCATCGCCGAGGAGCACGCCGTGGCCCTGGCAAGCGGCATCGCGGCGGCTGGCGGCGTGCCGGTGTACGGCTTCTACGGCACCTTCATCCAGCGCGGGTTCGACCAGCTCATGCAAGACCTCTGCGTGAACGGCAACCCGGCCGTGCTGGTCTCCTTCGCCGACTCGGCGCGCGGCATGAACGATGTGACCCACCTCGGCATCTTTGACATCCCCGAGTTCAGCGCCATCCCCGGCCTCACCTACCTCGCGCCCACCTGCACCGAAGAGTACCTCGACATGCTCGAGTGGGCTCTCGATTGGGGCCAGGGTCCCGTAGCCATCCGCGTGCCGGCCGCCGACAACGTGAGCAGGCCGGATGTTGCGCTGGGAGAGGACGCTGAGGACTGGCCGTTCGTGCCCGAGGTGCTCTCCGAGGGGTCCGACGTGGCAATCCTTGGCCTGGGCTGCGCCTTCCCCGTCGCGCAGGAGGCCGCCGAGAAGCTTGCCGGCGAGGGCGTGAGCGCGACGCTCGTGAACCCGCGCGTGGCAAGCGGCCTCGAGGCGAGCTTCGTTGAGGGGCTGGCCGCTGCGCACAAGGCCATCGTCACCGTGGAGGACGGTCAGCTCGAGGGCGGCTTTGGCGAGAAGGTCGCCCGCCAGGCCGGCGCTCACGACGTGCGCGTGCGCTGCCTGGGCATCCCGCGCGGCTACTACGACTGCTACGACCCAGACGAGCTCATGGCTAATTGCGGCCTCACCCCCGAAGGCGTCATCGCGGCCGCCAAGGAGCTACTGGGCTAGGCTCGCAGCAACATAGATAGCCAGGGATAACCAGTAATGGCGCCCCGCGTGCATCGCCGCATGCGGGGCGCCATTTATGTTCTAAGGCCGCAGGTTGCGTTTCCCGTGCGCTCGCGCTGACTCCAAATACGCAAGCGCGCGCTACTATTTCGCCAAGCGGTACTTGCGATCCCTGCTCGTGGCAGGCGCCGTCGCAACCACAAACCCGTCCTCAAGCAGGCCCCTCAGCCTGTAGCGTGTCTGGTTTACGCTAAGGCCCAGCTCGTCGGCAATCTCTCGCATTGAGGCCTCGCCCAACTTCTTGAGTGCCGCAAGCACGCGCTCGTCATCGTCCGCGTCGACTGCAACGATGGCATGCGCCCCATACGTCGGGCGCGCAAAAACAACCTTGAAGGCATCGAGCGACGGCTTGAACTCAGGCACCGCAAGGCCCCTCTGCTCGCACTCGCGAATCATCATGGGCACGCCCGAGCCGTTGCCCTCGGCCGGCGAACCGGCAGCAGCGGGCAACGGCACGAGCGACATCAGCCTCATCAGCGTGGCGTTTCTGCAGCACGAGAGGCCATCCGCCAGATTCTCGCGCGTCTTGCTCCCGTAAAGGCCTCCGGGGTTCGTGACCTCGATCCTGTCGTCAAAGATGTCCACAGCAACGGCCTGGCCGTCATAGCGCGGGCTGTAGTCGCGGTGGATGAGAGCGTTCGCCACCGCCTCGCGGATGACCTCCTCGGGAATCTCAAGCTCATCGACGCGCGCAGCGCCCACCACGACGGAGCGGCGCTTCAGATTCTTGGCAACGGCCGCCACCGCGTCGGCCACCATCTCGCCGAGGGTGCCCTCGCAAACGGTGCGGTCCATGAAGCGCGGAGCCCCCGGCGTTCCCTTCTCAAGGCCGGCATGCACGGCAACGTCCACCACGAGCCTGGGGAAAAACTGCTGCGGGTAGGCACCGGCGACCAACAGACCCGCCTTCGTGACCTCGCCTGCCTCGTTGATAAAATTAAGGCGCTGCAGCTTCTCCCACTCGTTCTGCACGCCCTTGAGCGCGCGCGGTGAGAGGTCGTACGCACGCTCGAAGGTGCGCTCCACCAGCGTCTTGTCAAAGTCCGCCGCGGTTGCGCCCGCAACGGGCTCCCTGTCGAAGTTACCGACCTTGCTGGCCGTGGAGATGGAGAAGAGCTCGTTGGAAGAGAGCGGAATGTCTTTGTCGTCAACGCGCTTGTAGCTGCCCTTGGCAGGGCCGCGGTCGTAGATGTAGCAGGGCTTTGATGCCGGGTCGAGCTCGTGGATCTCGATGGCGAGGATGAGCCGGCCCTCCACCTCAACACGTTCGAGGCGGTACTTTGGCGGGTTGACGAGCTTGCCGGGCGTACCGCCGTCGCCCATACCGGCGACGAACTGGTCACGGGTACGGTCCACGTCAAAGCCCTCGACGGGAGCAAAGCCCGCACGCTCGGAAAGGCCGAGCAAGATGAGGCCGCCGGCCGTGTTGGCAAAGGCGCTCACGGTCTCCCAAATGTCGGAGGAGAGCTTTCGCCCGCACTCCTTCACCTCGATGTCGGCGTCATCGGTGCCCTGCTTACGCAGGCGCTCGATGATCGCTTGCAGCTTCTCCTGCTCCACCAGTACCACCTCTCGTTCGGCGCTTGGCGCATGACGACGTTCCCGATACTGCCCGCAATGCCAAACGCAGCACGCGTCAGTTACAACGTCAGTTACAACGTCAGTTACAACGTCAGTTACAACGTCA
>CAVHKV010000165.1:0-4360 GCA_963636635.1 uncultured Bacteroidales bacterium | reverse complement strand
CCCACGTCGGCGCGGGCCAGGGCCGGCGAGTCGTTGATGCCGTCGCCCACCATGGCCACGCGGCGGCCGGCCTCTTGCAGCTCGCGCACGTGGCGTTCCTTGTCGGCCGGCAGCACCTCGGCGATGACGTCGCCTGAGCCCAGCCCCACGCCAGAGGCGATGGCCTCGGCCGTGGCACGGTTGTCGCCGGTGAGCATCACGGCGCTCACGCCGAGCTTGCGCAGGGCCGCGATGGCCGCAGCGCTCGTGGGCTTTACCTGGTCGGCCACTGCGATGGTGCCCATGAGCTTGCCGTTCTTGGCAAACATGAGTGCCGTCTTGCCTTCGCGCGAGAACTCGGCCAGCCTGGCCTCATCCACCGCAACGCCAATCTCTGCCATGAGGCGGGCGTTGCCGGCCGCCACGAGGTTGTTGCCCTCGCGGGCGGTGACGCCCTTGCCCGGCACGGCGGCGAAGTCGGCCACCTCGCGCGCCACGACGCCGCGTTCGCCGGCGAGCGCCATCACGGCCTCGGCCAGGGGGTGCTCGGAGCTCGCCTCGAGCGCGGCGGCAAGCTTGAGCAGGCCCTTCTCGCTCGTGCCAGGCTCGGGCACAAGGTCGGTCACGGCAGGCTTGCCCTGGGTGATGGTGCCGGTCTTGTCGAGCACCACCACGTCCACGCCGCGCAGGGTCTCCAGCGCCTCGGCGCTCTTGAACAGCACGCCCATCTCGGCGCCGCGGCCCGTGCCCACCATGATGGCCACGGGCGTGGCCAGGCCCAGCGCGCAGGGGCAGCTGATGACGAGCACCGCAACGCCCGAGGTAATGGCCTCGGTGACGCTGCCGGTGAGCGCCAGCCACACCGCAAAGGTAGCCACGGCGATGCAAATCACCACCGGCACGAAGACGCCGGCCACCTTGTCGGCCAGGCGGGCGATGGGCGGCTTGGTGGCGTTGGCGTCCTCCACCAGGCGCACGATCTGGGCCAGGCTGGTGTCGGCGCCCACGCGCGTGGCGCGGAAGGTGAAGCTGCCCGTGCGGTTCACGGTGGCCGCACTCACGGCGTCGCCGGCGCGCTTCTCCACCGGAATGGACTCGCCGGTAAGGGCGCTCTCGTCAACGGCACTGGCACCCTCCACCACCACACCGTCCACCGGCAGCGACTCGCCGGGGCGCACGCGGATGAGGTCGCCGGGCTGCAGGGCCTCGGCCGCAACCTCGCGCTCCTGGCCGTTCGCATCCACCACGTGGGCTGTCTTGGGTGCGAGGTCGATGAGCTTCTCCAGCGCGCCGCCGGTCTTGGCCTTGCTGCGCGTCTCCAGGTACTTGCCCACGGTCACGAGGGCGAGGATGGTGCCGGCGCTCTCAAAGTAGAGGTTGTCCATCTCGGTGGCCATGGCACCGGCCACGTCTCCCGCGGCCAGCTGGTCGGCCATGACGAACATGGCGTAGAGGCTCCAGCCGATGCTCGCCGCCGCGCCGATGGCGATGAGCGCGTCCATGGTGGGCGCACGGTGGAGCAGGCTCTTGAAGCCGTTGGTGAAGTAGGCGCGGTTCTCGAACACGATGGGGATGAGCAGCAGCAGCTCGGTGAGGGCGAGCGTCATGGAGTGGGTGTGGTCGGCATAGACGGCGGGCACCGGCCAGCCGAGCATGTGGCCCATGCCCAGGTAGAACAGCGGGACGAGGAAGACCACCGAGACGATGAGGCGACGGCGCATGGCGGCGGCCGCGGCCTCGAGCTTCTTGGTGGGGCTCTCGAGCTTGGCGGGCCGCGCGGCGCCGGCTACGGCCGCGGGGCCAGCTGCCATGCCAGACGCGCCGGCAGCGGCCTCGGGCGTGGCGGAGTAGCCCGCGCGGTCAACGGCGCGGCAGATGTCATCGGCCGAGACGCTCGCCTCGTCATACTCAACCGTCATGGAGCCGGAGAGCAGGTTCACCGCGACGTCGCCCACGCCGTCCAGCCCGCGCACCGCCTTGTCCACATGGGCCTGGCAGGCCGCGCAGGTCATGCCGCCCACCTCGAACTTCTCACGCGCCATACCGCGCCCTTTCGTCATGGCCCCACGCCCGTCCGGGCCGGAACCGTTGCTTTTCCGGCGCTAGTATACCCCTCCCCCTGGGGGGGTAGGGTTCTGAAATTTAGTTCACGGAAATTAAGACGATGCCTAAGCTCCAGGCACGTAGATGGCCCGCTCGGCAAAGGACTCGTTAGCGAAGACCGCGGCAACGGCAGCCTCGTAGTCCTCGGCCTTGCGGGTCTTCCTCACGCGGCGCTGGACGGCGAGCGGGTTGGCAAAGGCGCACTTGGCGTAGCCCCACCATTCCTTCATGCGAAAGACCGCGTTGCCGCCGATGTCCTCAAGATAGGCCGCATACAGCGCATCGTGGAATTTCCGCAGCTCATCGGCCGTAAGCCGCGTTCCCCCGCCAATCTCGCGGGTCAGGGCCGGGTTGGCAAGCAGCCCGCGCCCAACCATCACGTGACGCGTGGCCGGATAGGCCGCGACCAACGCTTCCAGGTCTTCGGCCGAGAAGATGTCGCCGTTGTAGGCCACGGGGAACTCGCAGCTCGCAAGCGTCTTGCCATACGCCGCCTGGCGGGGAGCGCCGCCATAGGCGTCCTCACGCACGCGCGGGTGAACGATGAGCTCGGCCAGCGGATAGCGCCGGTACAGCTCGAGCACCCGCTCGTATTCGCAGTCGCTCGCAAGCCCCAGCCGCGTCTTCACCGAGACGGGCAGCGGGCTGCGCTCGAATATCTCGTCGAGAAAGACTTCGAGCTCGTCCAGGTTGCGCAGGAAGCCCGAGCCCTTGCCCTTGGAGACCACCGTACCCGAGGGACATCCCAGGTTGAGGTTGACCTCGGCGTAGCCCATATCGCCCAAAAGCCGCGCGGCCCAGACGAACTCGTCGGCGTTCTTGGTGAGCAGCTGGGGAATCACGTTGAGGCCCTCGTTGGCGGCCGGGTCGACCTCCTTGCGCCCGCGGCCCACAAAGCCGTGCCCCAGGCGCGGCGGGGTCAGAAACGGCGTGTAGTAGCGCCCGAGCTTACCAAAGCAACCCGCGTGCGCGCTGCGAAACACCCGTCCTGTAACACCCTCCATAGGCGCCAACGATAAAATCAATGGATTCCCTCCTGCCAGCAATTGCTCAAGGCATTCTATGCTCATTACGCCCACCGTGGCTTCGCGCGAGTTTTCTCCCTTGCAGTACGCCGTCGGGTCGCCGGGTATACTTGGGTCACCTAGCGCATTCACGGTTTTGTTTGGAGCGGCACCTTGCCCATCGATGAGGTCTATAAGCAGATCGGCGACTTTGCGCGCGAGGCCGGGGCCAAGCGCGTGACGCTCTTTGGCTCGCGCGCGCGTGGCACCAACCTGCCCAAAAGCGATATCGACCTTGCCGTTGAGGGCTGCGAGGACTATGACGCCCTCTACGACCGGCTTCAAAATGAGCTCTGGAGCCTGCTTTTGCTCGACATCGTCAACCTGGATACGTGCGGCTCGGATGCTTTGCGCCACGAAATAGACCGAGACGGGCTGGTGCTGTATGAAGAAGTATGAGAACTACGCCAACTTGCTCAAGTCTCTTAAGAGGGCACCTAGCCTAGACCTGGATGACGATATTGTCCGTGTTGGCATCATCGGGATGTTCTCGCTCCAGTTTGAACTTGGCTGGAAGCTCCTCAAAACGGTCCTGGCCTACGAGGGACAGCCGATTGCCGCCTCCGGCTCTCCGCGAGACATCATCAAGGCCGCGTACGCCGTGTTTGATTTCTTGGACGAGGACCCGTGGCTCTCGATGCTGCGCGACCGCAACACCATCACGCACGTCTACAACGAAGAAAAGAGCCACGAGCTGGTTGACGCAATTATCAACCACTATATTCCCGCCTTTCAGCAGCTCCAAGACGGACTTCTCGCTCGCTACGGCACTTGGCTCACCAGCGAAGACTAGTGCCGCTGCGCCCCAATTTGGTCCCCGCAAATCAAACGTCTCAATGAGGCCCTAGCCCCAGAGCTAGGGCCTCATCCCCTTACAGCCTCAGCGCTTCGGTCCAGGTCTTTTCGTTGAAGCCGGGGATTGCGAAGGTTTCGCCTACCAGCAAGGGGCGCTTTACGAGCATGCCGTCGGTGGCGAGCAGCTCGTAGCACTCCTCGTCGCTCATGCCGGCATCGAGCTTGTCCTTGACGCCCAGCTCGCGATACTTCATACCCGAGGTGTTGAAGAAACGGCGCACGGGCAGCCCGGAACGCGCATGCCAGGCCGCAAGCTCGGTGGCCGTAGGCGGCTCCTCCACAATGTGGCGGTCAACGTACTCGACCCCATGCTCGTCCAGCCACTTCTTGACCTTCTTGCAGGTAGAGCACTTGGGATA
>CAVHKV010000164.1:0-4371 GCA_963636635.1 uncultured Bacteroidales bacterium | reverse complement strand
GAACTCGTAGGGGCTGCCAAGCGTGCCAATCTTTGACTCAAGCCCGTTGGAGAGCATGACGAAGGCGTTGTAGTAAAAGACCTGCGGAACGGCGTCTTGGTAGTCGGTGTAGTTGTCCTCATAGGCGCGCAGGACGTCCTTGTCGCTGCGCTTGAACTCAACGAACAGCAGCGGCACGCCATTGACGAACCCCACAAGATCGCAGCGGCGGCGATGCATGGGGCCCTTCACCCATAGCTCCTCGGCGGCAACGAAGCGGTTGAGCTCCGGGTGCCCAAAGTCAAAGACCTGGGCGCGCTCGGTGCGCACAGAGCCGTCCGCCTGCACCCGCTTGACGGGGATGCCGTCACGCAGCATCTTGTACTTTGCCTCGTTGGTCTGGAGCAGCGAGTCGCCAACGAACGCCTGCTCCAGCGTGGCCACAGCCTCGGCGCACTCCTGCTCGGTAAGGTGCTCGTTAAGCTCCACGAGGGCGTTCATGAGGTCGCGCTTGAGCAGCACATCGCGATAGGAGTCGCGGCCGAGCGTCCCTTGGGGGCCGAGCTCCTCCTCGTCGAAGCAATAGTGGACGTCCCAACCCAGGCGGCGCAACAACTCGCCGGCGGGCTTCTGGACGGCCTCTTCCTCGGAGTAACGGCTAGGCATGGCTACACCTCGATTTCTCCGGACATGAGCTTGGGGAGCAGCCGATCCCGCGCCTCGCGCGCGGCGGAAATGCTCTTTTGAAGATAAGTAATCCTGGTGGTCAGCGGGGAAACGAGACCGAAAAACGCCGCAAGCAACTTTTCGGGCGGCCTCTTTAGCTCAATCGCGGAAACACGGTCACGAGGCAATTCGGTCTGCCCAGTACTACCCGTATGCAAGCTCTCAATGTACATCTCGTTCGAAATAGCCCATTGACCGAGGTAAGAAGCAAGCTCAGGCGTTTCAGCACGGACAATGGTCACATGAGAATCGACAGTCATCCCGTCCGGGTCAAACCACACCTGTGCCACCCGCCCCAGCGAGCCAACACCCGTTGAGTTGATCAGAACGTCCCCCTTCTGAATCCACTTACCAAGGCCTCGTTTGGGCTCAAATTGACGAGCGAAGCTGATGTCAACCAGATGATTTCTTACGCAACGCTGACCTAGAACAAGAAACTCCGATTCATCTGCATAAACGGGAGTAATGCCGCGAGTCGTCAACGCAGAGAGGGATCCGATTGGGCATTTCTTCCACCCCTCGGGGAGGCCGTTGTTGATGAGGGTGGTCTCGTGGCCGGGGAACTTGAGGTCGACGAACCACTCCTTGTAGAGGCGCTGGGCGGCCTCCTCGAGGAGCTTTATCTGCCTTCGGTTGTTCTCGATGAGCTCATCATAGGCCGAGAGCACGCCCGCGATACGCCCCTGCGTCTCGAGGTCGGGAAGGTCAATTTCTTTGTTGCGCAGCTGCCCCAAGGTCACGGTGCGTTGGGCCGACCCTATGGCGACAGCATCAGCCCAATGGTAGAAACTCGGATCCTTCAAAACGTAGTAGAGGTAGGCTGGGTCAATTTTCTCACCTGGCCTCAGAATGGCAACGTGCCTCTGAAAGACAAACTTCGCATCGCTCTTCACCAATGACGGGACACCGAAGCTGCCTACAACCGAGTAAAGCACATCATCACGCTTTGGCTTCCGCTCCGCTTTAAGCGATGCGTAATACTCTTCTGGCACGAATGCGGTGTCCGAGAAGTCGATGAACCCGTCATTCGCATCGATGTTCGAAATGGTGATGAACGGAACGCCCGTTTCAGATTTTGGAGGCGCGCTGTGGTCACCGTCGTATATCGAGGAGCACACGTCCCCAAGTTTCACCCTCATAGCCCCAGCTCCTGGAAATTCTTGTCGATAATGGCCATGAGGCTGTTGCTCCGCTCCTGGAGCTCGAGCAGCTCGGCGTGAATCTCACCCATGCGCTCGTGGAAGTCCACGCCGTCATCCTCCTGCGGGGGCACGCCCACATAGGCACCCGGCGTCAGGCTCCAGGAGCTCTTCTCGGCGCTCTGGTCGCCCTGGATCTCCGCGCGCGTGGCCACCTTGCACAGGCCAGGCACATCCGTATAGACGCCCTCGCCGAACTTCTCTACAAGCCAGACGGCCTCGCCCATCTCAGCCGCGGCCGCCACCATCTGCGACGTCACCTCGGCCAGGGCCTCCCGGCGCCTCTTCTGGTCGCGCTTGGGCAGGGCCTCCACCTCGGCCTTGGCTGCCGCCTTCTGCTCCTCGACGGCAGCAAGCATCGCCTCGTGCGCGCCGGAGAAATCTGAGACGGCATCGATGCCCAACAGCTTTGCCGCGGCGTCGCCCGCAAACAGCGCGGAAACCTCCGTCGCACGGCACTTGTAGGCCTCAAGCAGATCCTGGTACTTGTCCTTCTCGCCGCGATAGAGCCACACGATGGCCGAGAGGTTCTTGAGCTGCCAGGGCGTCCACTCGTTGAGCGTGGTCGAGACGGCCGTGTGGTAGCGCTGCGCGTCGATGAACAGCACCTTGTCCTTGAGCTCCTCGGGCTTGCCCTTGTCAAAGAACCAGAGGGTGCACGGCAGGCTCTTGGTGTAGAAGAAGTTGTTGCCCACGTAGAGCATCACGTCCACATGGCCCGTCTCCACGAGCTTGCGGCGCTGGGCCTGCTCGGCCTTGGAGTCGGTAGCCGAGGACGCCATGACGAAGCCCGCGCGGCCGCACTTGTTCAGATACGAGTAGAAGTAGTTGATCCAGAGGTAGTTGGCGCCGCTCGCAGACACCTCCTCCTTCTTGTTTGCCTTGGGCGCGCCCAAAGGAAGGCGGCCCGCATCGAGGGCGGCGGCATGCTTGACCTTGTCCACGTTGAAGGGCGGGTTGGCAGCCACGTAGTCGCACTTGCCGTCGAGGAAGTGGGCGTCCTTGTAGAAGGTGTTAGCCTCGTCACCGGACTTGATGTTGCCCTGCATTCCGTGCACAGCCATGTTCATGAGGCAGAGCTTGGCGTTGTAGTCCACCTTCTCCTGGCCATAGAACATCATGCTCTCGGCAGGGTTGCCACCCTTCTCGCGAACGTAGTCGCTCGCCGAGACGAACATGCCGCCCGAGCCGCAGGCGGGATCGAGCATGGTGCCGCGGGAGGGCTCAATGACGTTCATGATCATGCGCACGAGGGACTTGGGCGTGAAGAAGACGCCGTCGTCACTCGCCACGGCCGGGGCGAACTTGCCGAGGAAGTACTCGTAGATGCGGCCGATGATGTCATCGCCCTCCTCGTCGAGGGCGGGGTTGTTGAAGACGCGGATGACGCTGCGCAGCAGGTCGTTCCCAAGCTCTGCGTAGGTGTCTGGCAAGACGCCCGCGAGCGAGGGGTTGGTCTGCATGGCCTTTGCCATGGCATCGTTGACGGCCTTGCCGGTGTCGGCGTTGTCCGGCAGGTTCAGCAGGTAGTCGTAGCGGGCCTCCTCGGGAATGAACATCGCCCCCTTGGCGGAGTAGTCCGAGGCCTCTTTGGGCGGCTTGCGCCCGGTGATGGCGGCACGCTCGGCCTCGATCTGGGCGTCGGCGCGCTTGAAGCGTCCCCACGCATAGCGCAGGAAGATGAGCCCCAGAACCGGCATGCAATACTGCTGGCTCGTGAGCTTGGAGTTGGCACGCAGCTCGTCCGCCGCCTCCCAGAGCTCTTTCTCTAGCTTGCGGATATCTGCCATGCCTAGCTCTCCTTCTTGGACAGGTACTCGATGAGACTCATCTTCACGAGGGACGTGAAGCTGACGCCGGAAAGCGCGGCGGCCTCCTTGGCGGCGTCGCGCATGTTCTTGGGGATGCGGATGGTCACGGCAACGTTCTCGCCGTCCACAAGGAAGCTCTTGAGTTCGCTTGCCTTGGCCTCGCCATCAATAAGGTCGGCGTACTTCATGGGAACCTCCGCGATTGCATGATGCAATACACAACGGTTCAAAGTTTACCAGAGGGCAGCTACGCACTCCCCCGATAAGCGGGCCCCTCCAGAAGAAGCTGTTCGACGGGTCGACCACGAGCTTCATGGAGGCAAAAGTGCATGCCGCAAAACGCAAAGAGGGCCTCTTCGTAGTTGAAGAGGCCCTCTTATGCTGCGCGCTATTTGGCTAGTCCTGGTCTTCAGCAGGGGCGAGGAAGGCAGACACCTTGGGCACCCACTCGCCGTCGCCGGTGGCGTCCAGTTGCTTCTGGAGCTCCCTCGTGCGCTCGAGGACGGGCTTGAGGAACTTGCCGGTGTAGCTTTGCTCGCACTTGGCCACTTGCTCGGGGGTGCCGCTGCAGACCACCGTGCCACCGCCGTCGCCGCCCTCGGGGCCCATGTCGATGAGGCGGTCGGCCACCTTGATGACGTCGAGGTTGTGCTCGA
>CAVHKV010000163.1:0-4400 GCA_963636635.1 uncultured Bacteroidales bacterium | reverse complement strand
CCGCCGGTGAGCTCGCGAACGATCACCAGGTCAACGCCGGAGATGACCTCCGGGCGCAGGGTGGAGGCGCCGGCCAGGGCGTCGTAGATCTTCACGGGGCGCAGGTTGGTGTAGAGGCCGAGCTCCTTGCGGATGCGCAGCAGGCCCTGCTCCGGGCGGGGCGCCGTGGGGTCGTTGGAGTCCCACTTGGGGCCGCCCACGCTGGCAAGCAGCACCGCGTCTGAGGCCTTGGCGCTCGCAAGCGTGGCCGCGGGCAGCGGGTCTGCGCAGGCGTCGATGGCCGCGCCGCCGATGAGCTGGTCGTCAAAGGCAAACTCGACGCCGGCGCGCTGGCCCACGGCGCGCAGCACCTTCTTGCCCTCGGCGATGATCTCGGGCCCGATGCCGTCGCCGGCCAGGGCGCAAATCTGGTAGGTCTTCTTCACGTTGCAACTCCAATCGGCCGAGCTCGGCCCGCTCGCAAAGGGATTGTCCAAGCCCATGCCCTAGGCCTGCGCCGTCTGGGCGAGCTTGTGCTTGGTGCGCTCCACCAGGCCGCCCTCGTTGATGATCTCTTGGATGAACTCGGGGAAGGGCTGCGCGTGGAAGGTGGCACCCGTGGTCTCGTTGGTGATGGTGCCCGTGTCGGCGTCGACGCTCACAAGGTCGCCCTCGGAGATGCCGTCCACGGCCTCGGGGCACTCGAGGATGGGCAGGCCCATGTTGATGGAGTTGCGGTAGAAGATGCGGGCGAAGCTCTTGGCGATGACGCAGGAGACGCCCGCGGCCTTGATGGCCACCGGGGCGTGCTCGCGCGAGGAGCCGCAGCCAAAGTTCTCGTCGGCCACCACGATGTCGCCGGGCTTCACGCGCTCCACAAAGCTCTTGTCGAGGTCTTCGAGGCAGTGCTTGGCAAGCTCGGCGGGGTCGGAGGTGTTGAGGTAGCGGGCCGGGATGATGACGTCGGTGTCAATGTCTCGGCCATAGCGGAAGACGGTTCCCTTGAACTGCACGGCAGGTCCCTTCATCGGCGAATTGGTCAGGTTCACCAATTGTAGTGAAGAAGCTCGCCCGCCCCCGCCGCAAACGCCTGCCGTCCGCCAGCGGCGGGCTGGCTCCGCAGGGTCTGCTCGCAGAGCAGCTTGCCGCGCCAGCCGCGGTCCGGATAGCGCTCGTCGTCCAGCTCGAGGATGGTGTAGCCGCAGGCGTTAACGGAGCGGCACCCCTCCCCTATCAGGCGCTCGCGCTTGAACATGGGGTCGTAGCCCTTGTGGACGTGGCCGTGCACGAGAAGGCCGGGCTCCCAGCGCCGCACGGCGTCGTTGAAGCACTCAAAGCCACGGTGCGCCCTGTCCTCCAGGTCGCCCACGCCGCGGGCCGGCGCATGGGTGAGCAGGATGTCCACCCCGCCCGCCAGGCGCACCTTTGGCTCGAGCCGGCGCATGCGCCACACCATCTGCTGCTCGGTGTACATGTTGAGCCCGTTGCGGTAGCGGGCAGAGCCGCCAAGGCCCGCAATGCGCAGCCCGCGGTACACGTAGACGTTGTCCTCCACGCAGACGCAGCCGCCCGGGGCGTGCCTCTCGTAGGCGTCGTCATGGTTGCCACGTACGTAGAGCAGCGGTTTATTGGTGACCGTCACAAGAAACTCGAGGTAATCGGCGCACAGGTCTCCCGCCGAGAGTATGAGGTCGATGTCAGAGAAGCGCCGCTCGTCGTAGTGGTCCCAGAGACAGCCCTCCTCCACGTCGGCAATGGCCAGGATCCTCATCTACCGAGCGCCCCCGGTACCCCGGCAACCTGGGCCGCCGCCCGCGCCCGCTCGCTGATCTCCCAGTCCTTGGGAAGCGAGCCCTCCACGTTCTCGGCAAGCCAGGTCATGGCCACGACCTCGTTGTTGGAAAGCGGCGGGAAGCCCGCGAGCTGCACCACCTTCTCCTGGCTGCGCAGCTCGCCCTCAAAGGGGTGGATGGTGCCGGCCATGATGCCGCGGCGCAGCAGCGAGGCGAGCTTCTTGGTGGTGTAGGGCACGTCGTTTGCCAAGGTCACGCCGATGACGCCCGAGCTCATGCCGTACCAGTAGCTCACGGCGCGCTCGGCCTGGCTGGTGGCCACGCCGGCGGCGCTGGCGGGGGCGTCCCACGAGCCGTGCAAAAGGCTGCGGACGATGAGCTCGTAGTAGCGGTCCCAGTGCCACACGGGCGCGGCGATGTTCTTCAAACCGTCGCCATCCAGCCGGTGCAGGCCGTAGGCATCGGCCCTACCCTGCGGCTTGGTGACGTCGGTGCCGCTCATGACGTTCACGCCCTGCTCGGCCATGAGCTGGGAGAGGTCGCCCTCGTTGCCGCGAGACCAGCTGAGCACCACGCGCGCCGCCGGGTCTACCAGCGAGGCGCCGATGGCAAAGGCGTTTATCTCGGCCATGGTGCCGAGGATGGGATAGTAGGCGCGGTAGCCGATGCGGTGGTTGTCCGCCATGCTCGCGGCGAGCGCCCCCAGGATGAACTTGGCCTCGTACATCTTGCCGTAGTAGGACCGAACGAGCAGGTGCGGCAGACCCACCGAGCAGTTGAGGAAGCGCACGTTGGGGTAGCGAACGGCCGCCTTCACGGAGAGGTCCATGAGCGAGGGCGAGGTGGTGAAGACCACGCTGGAGCCGCCGCTCACCGCGCAGTCCACGGCCTCCATGAAGTCCTCCTCGGTGTCGCGCCCCTCAAAGACCGAGGTGCGCACGATGCCGCCGAAGTAGTCCTCGAGGTGCTGGCGCCCCAGGTCGTGGGCGTAGGCCCAGCCCGACTCGCGGATGAGGCGGTCGTGGATGAAGCTCACGCGCAAAGGGCGGCGCTCGGTGTAGGTGGTCTTGCCCATGAAGAAGCTGAGCACGCCCGAGGACGCAGCGCTCGTACCGCCCTGCTCCTCGTCCGGGGAGGGCGACTCCACAAGGTCCACCTTCTCGCTGTCGGACTTGCCCTCCATCACCAGTTCGCGCCAGATGAGGCCCAGGCGGTCGATGACGATGGACGAGGGGACGTCCAGGATGCGGTCTTGCGTGTAGACGCCCAGGTAGACGAGCATGGCGTCGGCCGGCGTGATGTCGAGGTGGTCGCCGCCGGCGCGCCCGTAGGCGTTGGCGAAGAACAGGTAGCTCTGGCGCAGGTAGTCCACCGCGTCGGGCGGCCAGGGCGCGGAGAGGTCGCGGCCGAAGGCGGCTGCGAGCTTCTTGTAGGAGCCCTCGCGCGAGAACTCGATGTCGTAGATGGGGCAGGCGCGCCAGAACTCGCAGAACTCGCCGTAGAGGCGGCGCTCGGAGCCCTCCCAGCGGCTCGGGTAGAGGCGCGTGACCTCGGCCATGACGGTGTGGGCGCCCAGGTACTTGAGGACGCTCACCCGCTTGTTGCCCTCCTGCACGTAAAAGCGGTGCATGAACTCCGTGACGCGAATGGGGTCGCGGTAGCCCTCCTCCACCTGGATGTCGTAGAGGCGGCTCCACTTGATGGCAAACTCGGAGTCCGGCTCGAGCAGTGGCATGAAGGTGCGCGAGAAGGCGCCCTGGCGGCCGCGCGTGACGGTGCCCACCACCATGTCGAGCGGGATCTCGATGGTCCCGCACGACTCGCGGGCGTCGGTCTGGCCCTCGAGGACGATGCCCTCGAGGTCTGTGAGGAAGGGGTGGCGGCCTTCGGCGACGGCGCGGCGGGCGTCCTGCTCGCCGCGCTTGAGGGCCTTGCGATATGCGTCTGCCATCTTGGCGCTCCTCGTTGGTCAGGCGCCTGGCGAGCCCCGAAGGACACGGGCCGTCTTGGGTAAGGAAGGGGCCTGTTGCTCGGCAGGGGGGAGGCCGTGCAACGGGCGCGGTCCGCATCCTTGGGGACTCGCCAGGCAAAGGTGGGCGCACGCGATGGCGCCCACCGCGGCGCCGCTAGGCGCCCATGGTCACGGTCACGTGCACGGTGGAGCCGGCAGGCGCCACCGGGAGCACCTGGCCTTCCACGCGCTCGCCGTCCACGCTCATGGACACGACGCCCTTCTGCACGTGATTGGGGTTCTTTACCTCGATGAGGTAGGTGGCGCCGCGGTACTTGCGCGTGAAGGAGAGGCCCTCCCACTCGTGCGGCACGCAGGGGTCCACCATGAGGCCCTCGAGCGTGGGCTTGAGGCCCAGGATGTACTGCGAGACGTTCACGAAGGTCCAGGCGGCGGTGCCGGTGAGCCAGGAGTTCTTGCCCTGGCCGAAGTTCACCGCGTCGCGGCCAGCCACCATCTGCGAGTACACATAGGGCTCGGTGGCGTGGCGGGCGGCCTTGTCCTGCAGGTAGGCGGGGCAGATCTTGCGGTAGACCTCAAAGGCGCGGTCACCGTGGCCCAGCTGCGTCTCGGCGATGGAGACCCAGGGGTTGTTGTGGCAGAAGATGCCGCCGTTC
>CAVHKV010000162.1:0-4432 GCA_963636635.1 uncultured Bacteroidales bacterium | reverse complement strand
ATCTTGTTGAGGTCGGAGACCACGCGGTACGAGGCGGTGATGAAGCGCAGGTCGTCTCCGATGAGCGGCTGCTGGAGCAGCATGATGTCGAGGCACATCGACTCGATCTCCTGGCGCAGGCGGTCGGCGGCCTTCTGACCGGCGAGAAGCCCGGCCTCGGCGCCGTGGTCGCCGGAGGCGGCCAGGCCCGCGGCGCGAGTGTCGCTCGCGCACTTCTCGGCAAAGCGGGTGAGCAGGCTCTCCATCTCGTTGAGCTGCTTCAGAAATTCGACTCGAGTAGGCATATCAGCTGAACCTTCCTGATAGATATTCCTGCGTGCGCTGCTCGCGGGGGTTGGCGAACAGCTCCTTGGTGGGCGCGGCCTCGATGAGCTCGCCGAGGTAGAAGAAGGCGGTCTTGTCGGCCACGCGGGCGGCCTGCTGCATGTTGTGCGTCACCACCACGACGGTGTGCTCGCGGGCGAGGCTCTGCATGAGCTCCTCCACCATGAGGGTGCTGATGGGGTCGAGGGCGCTCGTGGGCTCGTCCATGAGCAGGACGTCGGGGCTGGTAGCCAGGGCGCGCGCGATGCACAGGCGCTGCTGCTGGCCGCCGGAAAGACCCAGGCCGCTCTGGTCGAGCTTGTCCTTGACCTCGTCCCACAGGGCCGCCTCGGTGAGCGTGCGCTCCACGATCTCGTCGCCCTGGGCGCGCGTGAGCTTGCACATGCGCATGGGCCCGTAGAGCACGTTGTCGCGGATGCTCATGGGAAACGGGTTGGGGTGCTGGAAGACCATGCCCACGTGAACGCGCAGCGAGTTGGCGTCCATGGCGAACACGTCCTTGCCACCAAACTCGATGCTGCCCTCATGGCGCACGGTCTCCACAAAGTCGCTCATGCGGTTGAAGGTGCGCAGCAGCGTGGACTTGCCGCAGCCGGAAGGCCCGATGAAGGCCGTGGCGCGGCGCTCGGGAATCTCGAGGTTGATGTTCTTGAGCGCCTGGAAGTCGCCGTACCAGAGGTTGAAGTCGCGCACACTGAGGGCGCTTGGGGCGTCGAGGCCGCGGTGGGCGGACTGGGTGAACTCCTTTGCCATGTGTATCAACCAAACCTTCCGCTGAGGTAGTCGGCGAGGCGCTGGTCCTCGGGATCCATGAAGATGCGCTTGGTGGGCCCGCACTCCACCATGTCGCCCATGTAGAAGAAGGCGGTGCGGTCGCTCACTCGGGTGGCCTGCTCCATGTTGTGGGTGACGATGGCCACGCAGATGCCGCTGTCGGCGATGGCGCGGATGGTCTCCTCCACGCTGAAGGTGGAGATGGGGTCAAGCGCGCTGCAGGGCTCGTCAAAGAGCACCACGTCGGGGTCCATGGCGAGCGTGCGGGCGATGCACAGGCGCTGCTGCTGTCCGCCGGAGAGGCCAAAGCCGCTCTGGTCGAGCTTGTCCTTGACCTCGTCCCACAGGGCCGCCTGGCGAAGCGAGCGCTCCACCAGCTCGTCGCCCTCGGCTCGGCTGCTCACGCGGCCGTGGCGCTTGGGGGCGAACAGGATGTTCTCGCGGATGGACTTGCGGAAGGGAGTGGGCTGCTGGAACACCATGCCGATGCTCGTGCGAAGGGTGAAGAGGTTCTCCTCGCGCGTGTTGATGTCGCGGCCGTGGTAGAGGATCTGGCCCAGCACGTCACATTTGGGGATCTCGCGGTTCATGAGGTTGAGGCAGCGCAGGAAGGTGGACTTGCCGCAGCCCGAAGGCCCGATGAGGGCGGTGACGCTGCCGGCGTCAAAGCCCAGCGTGGTGGGGTGCAGGGACTCCTTGACGTGGTTGTAGCGCACGGCGACGTCCTTGGCCTGGAGCAGGTGGGCAGTTTCCTCCCCCGCCTCGGCGCGTACGGCGCACTGTGCGGTCATGGTCTCGCTCATTCGCTCGTCAACCTCCTCGCGAGCGCCTTGCCGACGACGCGGGCAAGCACGTTGAACAGAAGCACGCAGATGATGAGGACCGCGGCCGTGCCCCAGACGATCTCGTCGTTGCCGGGCGTGGGCTCCATCTTGAGCTTCCAGATGTGGACGGCCAGGGTCTCGGCCGGGCGGAAGATGTTCCAGGGGCTGCGGGCGCTCGTGATGGCCGCGCCGAAGTTGAGGCGGGACGCCGCAGAGCCCGAGGTGAAGATGAGGGCCGCGGCCTCGCCGAACACGCGGCCGGCGCTGATGACGATGCCGGTGACGATGGCCGGCATGGCGGCGGGCAAAAGGATGTTGAGCGTGGTCTCCCAGCGGGTGAGGCCCATGGCAAGGGCGGCGTCGCGCTGGCTGCGCGGGACGTCCTCGAGCGCCTGCTGGATCACACGCACCAGGATGGGGATATTGAACATCGTGAGCGCCAGGGCGCCGGCGATGATGGAGATGCCCCAGCCCAGCACCACCACGAAGAAGAGGCTGCCGAACATGCCCACGACGACGGAGGGCAGGCTCGAGAGGGTCTCGATGGCCGTGGAGGCGGCCGAGGTCACCCAGTTGTCGGGCGCGTACTCCACCAAGAAGATGGCGGCGCCCAGGCTGATGGGCACGCTGATGATGAGCGTGATGATGAGCATGTAGAACGAGTCAAAGAGCTGGAAGGCGATGCCGGGCAGCTCCGAATCGGCGCTGGAGTTGGTGAGGAAGCCAGGCTGGAAGACCTTCCACAGTCCGCGCGCCAGGATGTAGATGACGATGGCGGCAAGAAGTGCCAGCACCAGGCCCACGACGGCGGTGAGCACGGCGGTGGCCAGCTTGTCGGCGCGCCCGATCTTGGCGGCGTGGGCATCGAGGTCAACGCACCTGACGGGGTCGTTCACAAAGGTCTCTTCGCTAGCCATTCGCCTTCGCCCCCTTCTTTGCGATGATGTGGATGACCATGATGAACAGCAGGGACATGCCCATGAGCAGGAGGCCCAGGCTCCACAGGGCGTGGTACTCCACCGAGCCCGTCGTGGCGTTGGCAAGGCCGCTCGTAAGCGCGGTGGTGAGCGTGGCCGCAGGGTCCAGCAGGCCGTTGGGCATGGCCTTCTCAACGCCGCCGATGACCATCTGGACGGCCAGCGTCTCGCCAAAGGCGCGCGTCATGCCGAGGATGGTGGCGGTGAGCAGGCTCGGAAGCGCGCTCTTGAGCACCACGTTGGTAACCGTCTGCCAGCGCGTGCAGCCCAGGGCGTAGGAGCCCTCGCGGTACTGGTTGGGCACGGCGGCCAGCGCGTCGATGGAGAGCGTCGTCACGGTGGGAAGGATCATGACGGCGAGCACGATGGCGCCCGAGAGGATGCCCGCGCCGGTGCCGGCGGCCTCGCCGAAGACGGCGCGCATGGCCGAGTTCACCACCGTGAGGCCGATGAGGCCGTAGACCACGCTGGGGATGCCCACGAGCAGCTCGACGAGCGGCTGGAAGACCTTGCGGCCAAAGACCGGGCGGATCTCCACCACGAAGATGGCCGAGCCCAGGGCCACCGGAAGCGCGAAGACCGTCGCCAGCAGGGTGACGGAGAAGGAGCCCACGATGAGGGGCAGGGCGCCGTAGCGCCCGTCGGACGGAATCCAGTTCCGCCCGGAGATGAAGCTGCCAAAGTCCACGCCGTCGGCGAAGAACGTGGTGAGTCCCTGCTCGGCCACCATGAAGATGAGCGTCACAACAACAAGGGCCACGAGGGCCACGCAGGCCCCCGTGAGCCCCAGTCCCACGTTCTCGAGGCGTCGCTTGGGCAGAAGAGCCTTTGCCATAGCGATTCCCATCAAAGAAGTTACGAGGAGTTGCGGTCCTTAGGCGGCGGTGACGTTGCCCTCGGCGTCCTTCTTGACCTTCATGCCGGTCAGCGGGATGAAGCCCTGCTCCTCAACGAGCGAGCCCTGGACGTCGTCGGAGAGCATGTAGTCGATGAAGGCGAGGGTGGCCTCGTCGGCGTCCTCGGCAACGTACATGTGCTCGTAGGACCAGATCTTGAAGTCGCCGCTCTCGACGTTTGCGGAGGTCGGCTCGACGCCATCGACCTTGAGGGCCTTGAACTTGGTGTCGTCGAAGTAGGAGAAGGCGAGGTAGGAGATGGCGCCGGCGGTCTGCTGGATCTTCTCCACCACGGTGCCGGAGGAGTCCTCCTCGGCGACCGGTTTGAAGGAGTCGGGCACGGTGGCGCCGGCCAGGACGGCGCCCTCGAAGGTGGCGCGGGTGCCGGAGCCGGCCTTGCGGTTGATGACCTGGATGGTGCCGGCGGTGCCGCCCACCTGGCTCCAGTCGGTGATCTGCCCGGTGAAGATGCCCTTGAGCTGCTCGGTGGTGAGGTCGTCGACGTCGACGTCGCTGTTCACGATGGGGCCCATGCCCACGACGGCGACCTTGTTGTCGACGAGCTTGGCGGCGTCGGCGGCCTCGAGCTTCTCCTCGGCGAAGACGTCGGAGCGGCCGATCTGGGCCTTGCCGTCCT
>CAVHKV010000161.1:0-4441 GCA_963636635.1 uncultured Bacteroidales bacterium | reverse complement strand
TGGTTCACGTTCTGGGCGATGGCGGTCACGAAGGGCGCGCGCTTGCGGATGCCGGCGACGAGCTCGCGCTCGCGGCCGATGCCCTTACCGTTGGTGACCAGGGTGAGCAGGCATTCGTCGGTGCCGTAGCCCATGCGGACGACGGCGTGGCGAAGCAGGCCGCGGCCGCGGTCCTCGTCATAGGCGGGGATGCGCAGGTCTTCTGCCGCGCGGGCCACGGCGTTCAGGGCCTGGCGGGCGCCGGGGGCCTCCACCAGGCAGTTTGTGCAGGGGACGATGCGGTGCGAGCCGCGGGCGTAGAAGCCCGAGCGCACCGAGCCGCCCTTGCCGGGGGCAAAGGGCGTGGCCGCCTTGTGGCGGTAGCCCGCGGGCTCCATGCCGTCCACGTCCATGCCGTGGATGGGCACGCGCGCCTCTCGCTCGGAGGCGGTGATGGCATCCGGCAGCAGGTCCTCGAACAGGTCGAGCACGGCCTGGCGCTTGCGGCGCAGCTGGATGGGGTAGGGCACCGCCAGCCACTCGCAGCCGCCGCAGCTCTTGGCGACGGGGCAGGTATATGTCTTGAATCCCATCCGGCTCCCTTTCGCCGTCGTAGGTTTTTGCTCGCGCCCTCGCACGGCGAATCGCGCCGCAATCCTTTCCATTCTGCCATCTTTGTCCACATCGGGGTGCTACCGTTTGGACATCATGAGTGCGCCGACGGTTTCGCCGGCAGGGCAAAGTCCGAGCGTCGCGCCCGGCGAAGGGGATTTCTATGGCATACATCCGCAAGGTTGGCATCGTCGGCCAGGGCCACGTCGGCGCCCACGTCGCAAACTCGCTGCTCGCCCAGGGGCTCGTCGACGAGCTCTACCTGTGCGACACCAACGAGCAGAAGCTCACGAGCGAGGTCCAGGACTTCAACGACGCCCTCTCGTTCTACCCGCACAACTGCAAGATCGTGGGCGTGGGCGCCGAGTACGAGAAGCTCGCCTGCTGCGACGTCATCGTGAACGCCGCCGGCGACGTCTCGGCCTCTGCCAAGGACCGCGACGGCGAGCTGTTCGTCACCACCGACATCGCCCGCACCTTCCCGGCCCGCATCGCCGACGCCGGCTTCGAGGGCGTGTGGGTCTCCATCTCCAACCCCTGCGACGTCATCTGCACCGAGATCTGGCGCCTCTCCGGCTGCGACCCCAAGCGCATCGTGGGCTCGGGCACCGCGCTGGACTCCGCGCGCCTGCGCAACGCCATCTCGGCCGAGGTCGGCCTGGACCAGCACTCCATCAACGCCTACATGCTCGGCGAGCACGGCGCCTCCCAGTTCGGTGCCATGTCCTGCGTGAGCTTTGGCTGCAAGACGCTCGATGACCTCGCCGCCGAGCAGCCCGAGCGCTTTGGCTTTGACGTGCTGGCCGTGGAGGAGAAGGCCCGCCGCGGCGGCTACGTCACCTACGCCGGCAAGCGCTGCACCGAGTACGCCGTGGCCAACGCCGCCGTGCGCCTGGTGCAGGCAATTCTTGGCAACGAGCACTACGTCACCTGCTGCTCCACGCTGCTCACCGGCGAGCACGGCGAGGAGGGCATCTTTGCCTCCATCCCCTGCGTGGTGGGCGCAAACGGCGTCGAGGAGACCTTTGAGCTGCCGCTGAACGAGCGCGAGCAGGAGGCCTTCCACGCCAGCTGCGAGCACATCCGCTCCAACATCGCCAAGCTCGGCGGTTGGTGGGAGTCCGAGAGCCGCTTGAAGGCCGCCAGCGACGACCCGTCCACCTTCGTCCCCACCGGCCTGTAGCCTCGCGACCCGCATAGCCTCGTCTGAGAAGCCCGGAAAGCCCTGCGCCTTCCGGGCTTCCTTTGTGCGTGGCCTGAGGCCCGCGGCTGCTTGCCGCCTCCGCCGTTTGACTAGCCCCATGCCCCGCTCGCCCGAACGGAAGGGCGGGCGGGCATTTTGTGTCCGCCCGATTGGGTACGGTCATTCCAACGAATGCCGTGGCGTGCGAGTGGGCACTCCAACGCCCACCCAACCAGCGGTTTGGGTTGGTCGCATGCGGCGATTTTCCCTCCCTGGCCTGCCACGTGGACCTCAACGGAGGGAGTCATCATGAGCGAGAAGATCAGGAACGTTGCCCTCGTGGGCCAAGGTGGCGTGGGCAAGACCATGCTCGCCGAGGCCATGCTGCACCTCTCGGGCGTCACCAACCGCCTGGGTGGCCACAAGGGCACCAAGCCCACGCTTGATTACGACCCCGAGGAGGAGAAGCGCTCCTTCTCCATCAAGCTCGCCGTCGCCCCCATCCCCTGGAACGGCGCCCGTCTCAACGTCATCGACGCCCCCTGCTACCCGGACTTCATTGGTGACGCCTACGCCGCCATGTCTGCCGTGGAGACGGCGATCTTCGTGGTTGACGCCGCCGGTGACCCGGGTGCGGTCACCACGCGCCTGTGGTACGCAGCCGAGGACCTTTCCCTTGCCCGCGCCGTCTTCGTGAACCGCATCGACCGCTCCGAGGCCCAGTACGACGCCACGCTCGCCGCCCTGCAGGAGCGCTTTGGCCAGCGCCTGGGCGCCGTCACCCTGCCCTGGGGCGTGGGCGAGGACTTCAAGGGCATCATCGACATCATCCGCATGAAGGCCCGCCACCTGGGGCCGGACGGCAAGCCGGTTGAGGAGGACATCCCAGCCGACATGGCAGCCGCCGCCGACGAGGCGCGCTCCCACCTCTGCGAGCTTGTGGTTGAGGCCGACGACGAGCTCATGCTCAAGTACCTCGAGGGTGACGAGCAGCTTACCCAGGCCGAGCTCGAGGGCCTGCTCGCCAAGGCCATCGCCGAGCGCATCTTCGTGCCCGTCTTCGCCGGCTCCTGCACCCAGGAGGAGGGCGTCACGAGCCTCATGGACGACATCGAGACCTACTTCCCCAGCGCGGCCGACTTTGGCTCGGTGCCGCTGGTCAATGGTGACTACCTCGACATCGACGAGGGCGACGACCGCCCGGTGGGCTTTGTCTTCAAGGTCCTCAACGACCCGCAGAACGGCCGCCTCTCGCTCATCAAGGTGCTCGCCGGCACCCTCACGCCCGGCCTCGAGCTCACCTGCGCCCGCACCCGCAAGCCCGAGCGCCTCACGCACCTCTACCACATGGTCGGCCGCGACATGAGCGAGGTCACGAGCGCCGTCGCCGGCGACATCGTGGTGGTGCCCAAGCTCGCCGCCATGGCCGGCGACACCCTCTCGGTCACGGGCAAGGTGGAGGCCGCGGCCTTCCGCTTCCCCAACTCGCTCTACCAGGTGGCCATCGAGCCCGACAAGCGCGGCACCGAGGACAAGCTCTACGGCTTCCTCGAGAAGAGCTGCGACGCAGACCCGACCATGCAGGTCACGCGCAACGAGGACACCGGCCAGACCATCATCAGCGCCATCGGCGAGGCCCAGGTCTCCGTGTTGCTGGACCGCATGGCCGCCCGCGCCGGCGTCACGGCCCACATCGTGCCCATGCGCGTGCCCTACCGCGAGACCATCCGCCGCACGGCCAGCGCCCAGGGCCGCCACAAGAAGCAGACCGGCGGCGCCGGCCAGTACGGCGACTGCTGGCTGCGCCTGGAGCCCAACCCCGGCGGCGGCTACGAGTTCGTTGACGAGGTCGTGGGCGGGCGCATCCCCAAGGGGCTGATCCCCGCCGTGGACAAGGGCGTGCAGGAGACCATGCGCGAGGGCATCGTGGCGGGCTACCCGCTCATTGACGTGCGCGTGGCCTGCTACGACGGCAGCTACCACTCGGTCGACTCCAACGAGATGGCCTTCAAGACGGCCGCCCGCATCGGCTTCCAGAAGGCCGCCGAGCAGGCCGAGCCCGTGGTGCTCGAGCCCATGGCCAAGCTCATGGTCACCGTGCCCGAGGACTACGCCGGCTCCATCATGGGCGACGTCAGCGCCAGCCGCGGCCGCGTGGAGGGCATGGAGGCCGGCGAGCGCGGCACCACCGTCATCCAGGCGCGCGTGCCCTACGCCGAGGTCGTGGACTACGCCACCCGCCTGCGCTCGCTCTCGCGCGGCACGGGCGAGTACACGCTCGAGATTGAGGGCTACGAGCAGGTCCCCCGCGACGTCCAGGCCAAGCTCGCCGAGGAGTACCAGACCCGCCGCGCCAGCGGCAGGTAGGCCCGCGGGCACGGCGCCTGCGTAGAGCTGGCCCTTGCGGCCGGCCCTGAGCGGCAAGACGTTGCCAGATAGCTAGACCGCGGGAGCGGCACCGGCTCGGGTTGGTGCCGCTCCTCGTTTTGTGCGATCTGTGACAAGGTGCCTGCATTCCCCACGGCTGGTTACCTGAGCTTTTGTCAGTCTTATTCCATATCCTTTGAGGCTCCCTCGCCCTGCTTGCCCGGGCGTGCCAGACGGGCCTCGCCTCGGCCCACAGGCGCGAGGCCCCTGCTTATCCGTCCCTTACATGCAGGATATGGG
>CAVHKV010000160.1:0-4468 GCA_963636635.1 uncultured Bacteroidales bacterium | reverse complement strand
TGAGGTAGATGGCCTCGGCGCCGCGGACGTCGCAGGCGAGCGTGGCCACGATGGAGCTCACCTCAAGCTCGCGGGCGGGCGTCACGAACACGCGCCAGGTGCCGCCCTCGCGCCGCGTCGCAAGGCCCAGCTCGTGCGCCGCTACTGCGGGCCGCGCGTCACCGGCGGCGTCCACCTCAACGCTGCGGCGTTCGCCCTCAGCCACGTACTCAATTCGCAAGCTCAGCTCTGCTCGCATGGCAACTCCTTCGCTATTCCTGCTCGCCGTTCCCGATGACCTCAAGCACGCGCTTCTCGCGATACCGCGTGAAGACAACGGCCGCCACCAGGCAAAACGCCGTGGCCACGAGCGCCGTGGCGCGGTAGCCCGTCTTGCCTGCGGTGGAGATGGACGTGAAGAGGATCATCGCAAGCGTCTGGCCCAGCGTCATGCTGAAGGTGCGGGCCGCGTAGAACATGCCCTCGCGGCGCTCGCCGGTCTCCTTGGCGTCCGCCTCGGCGATGTCGGCTAGCACGGCCTGCGGCAAGATGCCCAGCACGGCCATGGGGATGGCGGCCAGCACGGCCACGGCCACGCCCCAGACCATCGCGGGAATGCCAAACTGGCCGCAGGCGCTCGTGACGGCAAAGGCCACGCAGAAGAAGAAAAACGCAAAGACCACGAGCTTCTTCTTGCCCATGCGCTTGGCCAGCATGTTCACCGGCGCGTAGAAGACGAGCGACACGAGCGTCATGAGGGCAAAGAACACGAAGGTCATGGAGTCGTCAAAGCCCATGAGCTCGGTGATGTAGTAGGGAAGGCCCGTCTGGAACATCGTGATGGAGACCCAGTACAGCACGTCGGAAAGCTCAAAGACCTGGAAGTCGCGGTTCTTGAAGGTGCGCACCACAGACTGGCCCATGGGTGTGGAGGAGGGCACGGCCTCGCCGCAGGCCGGCTTCTCGTCGATGCCAAAGGCCGGCACGAGCATGCAGACGACGGCGATGAGCGCCAGAATTCCCACGGTGGCGCGGAACGACCACACGGCGCCGAGGGCTGGCTCGAGCAGCCCGTCGATGGCGGTGACGAGGTAGGCCATCGCCGTGCCGATGAAGTAGGTGACCGAGATGTAGGTGGAGAGGTTGATGCGGTCCTTCTGGCTGCGGCCGAGCTCGGGGATGAGCGCGTTGAACGGCGTGCAGTAGAGGGAGAGCGTGATGTAGAACAGCATGAGGCTCACGAACAGGGCGATGTTGTTCAACGCGGACTCGCCGTCAACCGGCGAGACGAACACGATGACCGTCATGAGGCCAAAGGGCACCGCGGCGTAGCGCATGAAGGGGATGCGGCGCCCCAGGCGGTGCTTGCACGAGTCCGACTTTGAGGCGATGAAGGGGTCGATGAAGCCGTCGAGCAAACGGCCGCAGGCGGTGATGCAGCCGATGACGGTGAGGCCCGCAAAGACCACGCCCTGGGTGATGAAGACCTTCATGCCCTGCGAAAGCATGGACTCGCTCGGCATGTAGTAGTACACGAGCCAGTTGCTGATCACGCCCGAAAGGATGGCCCACCCAAGCTGGCCCACGGCAAAGAGGCGCAGGTTGCGCTCGTTGCCAGAGGCGCCAGCGGTCTCGCTGTTCTTGCCCATCAGTCTCTCCTTGTCCTTAAGCGGCATATAACCGCTGTTCTGCGAGGTGGTTTGGTGCGGCGCGGGGTGGGTTGCCTTGAGGTGAGGCGGCTGGCCTTGATTCTCCCTGCTTCGACTCGCCACCGAGTGTCTCGCCGCGCCGTTTCGATGCTCCGTGGCCGCTCCTGCGCGATTTGCCGCGACGCTTCGTTTCGTTGCTTTGCGGGTACCCGGCCCCGCGGCGTCGTTGCTTAGAGCGAGGTGGCCGTGAGGGTGCACTTGGCCATGAAGATCAGGTAGTTGAGTTCGGTGCGCACGTTGCCAAAGTCATCCGAGGGGATGACCTCCCCGCGCGAGAGCTTCTGCGCCGTGCTGGTGAGGGCGTGGGCAAGGGCGTGGTAGAAGGTGGGGAAGTCCACCATGCAGGTGACCGACCCGTCCTCGAGCCCCAGGCGGTAGGCGTCATAAAACACCGGGTAGAACGAGTCGACCTCGGCGCCGTAGACCACAAGGCGGGCCGGCTCCACGTGCTCGGAGACCACCACGTGGTCAAGCTCGTCCAAAAAGCGCATGAAGTCGGCGCGCTTGAGGTAGGTGTCGCGGTAGGAGCACAGCAGGCTGTCCAGGCGGGCAAGGCCGCTGAGCGCGGCAAAGTCCGGCGAGGCCACGAGGGCCTGGATGTCCTCGTTGAGGCTGCGCCACAGCGAGGTGGCGGCAAGGATGGCGAGGTCAATCTTGGTGGAGAAGCGCCGGTAGAGCGTGGCCACGCCCACCTGGGCGGCGTCGGCGATTTCGGTCATCTTCACGTCGGCGATGCCGCGGGCGAGGAAGACCTGCGCCGCGCACGAGACGATGGCCTCGTCGCGAGGCGAAAGCGCGGCCGGGTCGAGCGGGGAGGGCGCGGCGGCTGCCTGCGAGGCGGCTGCAATTGGCTTCAAGGCGGTGGCATTCTCGGCCGTCGGTGCGGAGAGCTTGTTCGCGCTTGCATTTGTCCGTGGGGCCGTTGCGGTTACCTCGTCAACCTGCGCGGCGGGCTTGTTCGCCTTCGCGCCCGATTTTGGGGCAGCCTTCTTGCCGCCGGTAGCGCTCGAGACTTCTACCTGCTGTTTATTGGCGTTCTTCTTCGCTGAGGCCATGTGGCAGCCCTTCGATAACTGATAGCCTGTCTATCAGATTGATAGTCACGCTATCACCCACCTTGCGGGCGGTCAACACGCCTTCGGCTTTCGGCAAATCTAATTCGGCAGAACGGCTTGCCTGGCCTTTGACGTGGGGTTTTGGCTTTACGTTTGCGGGCGGACGGCCTGGCTGGACGGCGACGAGCCGTGGCAAATCGCGCCGGCTCGGCAAGCCAATGAGCCCTGGTGGCCCGTCTGTGCCCCGTTCTGGTTAGCGCTGTTCCAGCAGGTGCCGCCCCAGTCCCTACGCCGTCTCCTTGCTTCCCGTCAGCAGGTCCTTGCTGAAGATGCCCACGAGCTCGGGGACGTAGTGCTCGATGAGTCGGCAGAGCCACAGCGAGGCAACCAGGGCGATGCAGGCGCCCAAGAAACGCACGAGCGCCTCGGGGCAGGTGGCGCCGAGGGCCCGCTCCAGCCCGGGGATGAAGAGCTGCTGCATCATCGGCTTGTGGAGCAAGAAGATACCCATCGTGTGCTGGCCGATGTAGCGCAGCGTGCCCAGGCTCAGGCGGCTCACCCACTCGTCGGCGAGGCGCTTGAGGATGCAGGCCGCAAAGATGGCGCTGTTGCTGCCAAGCAGCGCCAGGACCAGGGCCGGCAGAAGGGCGCCGTAGCTCGAGCCGCACATGAGGTTTATCTCGAAGGAATCTCCCAAAAGGATAACGACGGCGATGAACGCGACCGTGCACGCAACGAACCCGCCTGCGAGCACGGGCTCCTTCTGTACGGAAAGCTCGATCAGCTTGGACTTCAGCGCCATGCCCATGAGGATGAAGCCGGCCGCGACGCAGGCGTTGTCCATGCACCACGGGTAGCCCATCTCGAGCTTGGGCAGCACGGCGCCAACGGCGAGAAAGACGGCCGCGGGTGCCAGGTAGCGGACCCTGTGGCTGCCGAGCCCCTCAATTCCCTCGTCGCTCTGCAGCCCCAGCCGCGCAAAGAGGTTCACGGTGAGGCGGGCATAGACCCTCGCCATAAAGAACGAGCAGAGGAACCACAGCGAGGAGAGCGTCGAGGCGGCGCCGAGCGTCTGCCACGAGCCGTAGAGGATGCGGGCCACGTTGGGGAAGCTGAAGTTGCAGTAGACGAGGCCCCACATGAGGTAGGGAAAGACCAACGTGAGGATGCTCTTGCGGAAGAACATGAGCCAGGCGCGCTTCCCGTGGAGGGGCCCGAGCGGGGTGGAGAGCCCTGCAACAAAGAAGAACAGCGGCATATGGAAGGAGTAGAGGACCTTATAGAGCAGGGGAGGGTTGCCCATGAGCTCGGCGTTCGTGGCCGTGTGGCCCCAGATGACCGCAAAGATCGCGAGGCACTTGATGAGGTCGAAGAGTTCGATTCGCGCTGATTTCCTATTGCCCATGGCGTCCGTCCGTATTCCGCTTATAAGGATTTGAATCAAATTATTATCCCCTAAAAGGTGCGGCGGATGGACGCGTCATCTCTGGACGGCGGAGAAACTTCGGGTAACGCGAGTCCAATAACCGCAGCTTGTGCGTGCAATTCATAGTGAAATGCTAGGTTGAAGCCGCAGGGGCGGCGCGCGTATCGTGAGCCTAAGACCTCAACCAAAAGGAGTGCCCATGAGCGAGCAGAGCATCGGAACCACCTGCGTGCAGGGCGGCTATCGCCCCGGCGACGCGGAGCCGCGCCAGGTGCCGATCTACCAGTCCACCACCTGGA
>CAVHKV010000159.1:877-4503 GCA_963636635.1 uncultured Bacteroidales bacterium | reverse complement strand
AAGCTCCACGGTGAAGATGGAGTTGGAGACCACCTCGGGCGCGTCCACGACGGCCAGGCCGGCGTAGCTCGTCTCAACATAGCCGGCCGAGCCGCTGCGGCGGTTGGAGAAGCGCAGCACGGGCACGCACATCTCTTGGAGCGTGATGCCGCCGTGCACGTAGTTCTCGCCGTCCCCGCCCATGCTGATGCGCACGCAGGCGCGCGGCATGAGGGCATGGAGCTGGGAGGGGTTGCCGCCCTCGGCGCCCGCGCCGCTTGCGTCCGCCTTGACGGCGCCGGCCGGCAGAGGCACGTCCACCAGCTCGTCTGCGGCGTTGCCTGCGCGGGCAATGAGGTAGCGCCTGCCCTGCTTCACCACCTGCGCGCCAACCTCGCTCACGGCCAGGTGCTCGGAGGCGCCGAGCGGCTCTGCGGTGTAGAGAAAGCCGTGGTCTGAGGTGACGGTGACGCTGCCGGCGCCAAACTCGCGAACGATGAGGCGCACGAGGTCGCACAGCTCCTCGGTGGCCTCGTCGCAGGCGGCAAAGACCTTGCTCTCCGTCGCGGGCTTGTCCCCGGTGGCGTCGATGGTGTTGTGGTAGACGTAGACGAGGCTCGCCTCGCCAACAAGCTCCTTGCGCTCCGCGCGGCCCATCTTGTTCACGAAGCCCTCGTAGTTGACGGCCACCGCGCCCGGGCACTGTGTCTGCAGCTGGGCCTGGCGCGTGGACGTGGTCGCAGCCTCGTGGCCGTCCACCAGCACCTTGAAGTCGCCCTCGGCTTCCTGCATGGCCATGGTGCCGTGGGGCAGCAGCGCCGCCATGCCGCACTTGGTGACGGAGGGCAGCGCCGCCTGCATGCTCGTGAGCTCGCAGGTGCCCTTGGTGGTGGCCTCGAGCTTGTTGGCGAGCTGGGCGGCCACCTCGTAGCGCAGCGCGTCGGAGACGATCACCCATGCGCGGCGCGAGCCCGCGACTGCGGGGGTGACCTCGCTCGCGAAGAAGTCAACCTGGCGGGCAATCCCCTCAACGTAGCCGCGTTGGGTAAGGGGACCTTCTGCCACGTCTATCCAGCGCTCGGCCAGGCCGCGCAGGAACCAGCCCTTGTAGAGGTTCTCCATGGCCTTGGCGCAGGCGCGCAGGCCGTCGTCGCCGAGGTTGTAGAGGTCGCGCGTGACGCACCTCTTGAACGCCACCTGGAAGGCGCGGTAGTGCGTGTCCATGGGGTAGAGCTTGGAGGCGTAGGCCTCCCACACGGCGCTTGCGCCAAGCCCGGCGAGCGCGCCTTGGTTTGCGTGGTAGAACTGCTGCATGCGGGCCGCGGCGCAGGCGGCCTCGTAGTAGGGGGCAAAGCGCTCGTACCAGGCGCATGCGCGGCGCCTGCCAGCCAACTCGAGCGCTTCGCCTGTGCGCTTGGGGTCGGCCTCCACCATGGCGTACATGCGGCGCAGCAGCTCCGCGTCGATGCAGGGGAACACGCTCGCGCCGGCCAGGGTCGCGCTTTCCATGGCGGCAAAGACCTGCTCCAGCCCCAGAGCCTCCTCCGTCTTGACGCAGAGCTCCTCGAGGGCCTCGAGGCAGTCTTCGAGCCTGGCCCAGGCGGCAAAGACGGCGTGGCACAGCGGCGCGTGGTCCGCGGAGCCAACGTGCGGCAGCGCCGCGCGGGCCTCGCCGGAAAGCTCGCTCAGAAGGGCGCTCATGAGGACGTGCTGGCCGAGCGCCTGCGTGTCCGTGAGTTCGCCGGCGTATCCCGTCCACGCGGCAACGGCGCGGCCCAGGCACTCCAGCGTGGCCTCGTCCAGGCCCTCCAGGCAGCTTGCGGCCCCCTGCTCCAGGCTGTTGGCGAGCAGCGCGCGCAGCACGTCCTCGGGCGTGGCGCCTGCGGCCCCCAGCTCCACGGCCACGATGGCAACCTCGAGCTGGTAGGGGCTCTCAAAGCCGTCCGCGAGCTTGGCGAGGCGGCGTACGTTGGTCTTCTTGGAGAGGAAGGCGCGGTGGCGTGCGAGCGCCTCGCGCATCTCGGGGGGAGTCCGCGGCGCCAAGGTCGTTCAGCTGCATGGAGGTGTGGTCCGCGCTGAACTGCGCGGCGCGCGCCTCCACGTCTGCGAGCCAGTCCCCCTCGAGCCTGCGCGCGCGGGGGCGCCACAGCACGATGCGCCTGCCGGCCAGGTTGCCGTTGAGCTCAAACTTGAGCTCCATGAGGCGGCTGGGCTCCTCGCGCAGGAGCTCTATGCCCTCCAGCTCGAGCGTCTGGACGTCATCGGCAAACTCGGAGTCCGGGTCATGCCAGACAACGATGGCTCCGTCCCTTGCGTCTTGCTCGCCCGCGAGGCGGGCGAGCTCCCTCTGTATGTCCTGAAGCTTCAAGGCTGCTTCCTTCTCGTCATTTCGTATCTTGCGTGCTGCCTGCGGTTTCGTTCGCTCCGCTGGTTGTGGCGCCGGCATCTGCTTCCGCTGCGGCACGGGCCGTGGCGGCGCATGCGCCGGCCGCAACATGGGCCGCAGCGGCCCCTGCGCCCGCCGCGCCGCCCCTACTTTATCTTGGCCAGCACGCTCTCAAACTTGGCGTAGTTGACCTTCACGCCGTCGTCCAGGTCGATGGCAATCATCTGGTCGGCCAGGTGGTGCACCTTCTCCTCGTAGGCGGCGAGCTCGGCGGCCTGGGCCTCCACGGTCTTGCGCTCCTTGGCAAAGGCGGCCTTCTGGCGCCCCTCGGCTATGGCCAGCGAGTCGTCCAGGTGCGCCAGGCGCGTGCGGTAGCGCTCCTGCTGCGGCAGCACGTAGTCGGTGCGGATGCGCGCGAGCAGGTCCGGGCGGTAGCGGTGCATGTACACCAGGCACTTGAAGCCGTTCTTCTTGCCGGAGTCGAAGAGCCAGTAGATGGGGCGCTTCTTGTAGGTCTGGCAGTGGTCGGCGAAGAAGTCCTTGAGGAAGTAGCCGCGGATGACCTCGCGAGACGTGCCCTTGCCGCCCAGGGCGTCGGCAACAAAGCGCAGGTTGTCCTCGAGGGTCTCGGCGCCGTAGGCCACGCGAACGAAGTCCACGAAGTAGCGCACGACGTCGTCGCCGAAGTACTCGTCGTCGGTGATGGGCAAGACGTTGTCCTCGTCGCACATGAAGCTCACGTGCTCGGGGTCGGGCATCTTGGCCAGGTAGTCGGCCGCGGTGGCGCCGGCGTCCGCCAGCACCAGGCCGTCGACGTCCAGCGAATAGCGGCCGAACATGCAGCCCACGGCGTAGCTGATAAGGCTGATGACCTCGTCGCGCTTCGTGTGCACGTAGCGGTTGCCCTTGTAGCTCTCCGGAATATCCTCGGCCGTGTCAAAGATGCGCGCCACGCTCACGTACTTGTCCTCGACCTCTACGGGCACCTCGCCTTCCATGTTGTAGATGCGCGCGAAGATGCGGTTGAGCTCCTCCTCGTTCGCGCGCAGCTGCTCAAAGCGCTCGTTCACCTCGGCCTTGCGAGCCTCGTACTTATCTGCGATCAGTGTGGCCATTGGGTTTCCTTTCGTGCCGGCGGGGGAGTGCCGGTTAGGGGTGTCAATTGGGGCGTGGTGCGCCGTTTCTTGGGACAAGGTGGCGGTCATTCTACGAGCTCAATGCGGTCAATTTCGGCTTGCAAATAGTGAGGGAGCGCGTCAAA
>CAVHKV010000159.1:0-818 GCA_963636635.1 uncultured Bacteroidales bacterium | reverse complement strand
GTGCCGTAGCGAGCGAGCAGCGCCGTGACGTCTGACGCGCGAACCGCCTCGCCGCGACCGGCCCGCTTCTGCAACAGCTCCACGTCCGCGAGCAGCGCTTTCTCGTATGCGACCATTGGATTGGGCATCGTCATGCCATTTTCTACCAGCCATTTTTCCTTGTATAACGAACATGTGTTTGCTACAATAGTTCTTGCCCCGCCACGGTGAATGTGGTAAAAAAGGATTCAGACTTTCCTTTAGGAAGGCCTGTCGAAGTGGCCGGGGGGTGTCCCCCGGCATTTTTATTACCTGAGAGGCAGGCCGATGAAGGAACTTTCGGTGTTCATTGATGAGTCCGGCGACATCGGAAGCGGCTCCGAATACTACCTCCTGGCCCTTGTTTTCCATAACCAGTCGAGCAGCATTGATTCCTTGGTTACCAGCTATGAGCAGGCTTGCGCAACCAGCGATTTGCCCAGAGATACCTTCCACTTCACGCCTGTTCTGCGAGGGCATGCGCCATTTGACTCCGTTGATTACTCCGTTAGGAAGGCCTTGCTCGGCCGCTTCCGCTTCTTTGTCGAGAAGCTCCCATTTAGTTATGCGTGTTTTGCCTACGAAAAGAGGCGCTTCAATACCGCCGCAGCTCTCCAGGACAGGATGCAACGCGATATCGAGCAGCTCATAACGGCCAACCTTGAGTTCTTTCAAGGGTTCGACGCCGTAAAGATCTACTACGACAACGGACAGAGCATTGTGAGCAAATCCGTGCACCTTGCGATGAGCGCAGCGCTCTTTGATGACGCGATAATTTACCGAGACATAAAGCCGAGCAG
>CAVHKV010000158.1:0-4653 GCA_963636635.1 uncultured Bacteroidales bacterium | reverse complement strand
GTCCTCCCAGATGAGGGTCACGAAGGGCACCTTCTCGCGCACGGCGGTCTCGAGCTCCTGGGAGTTCATCATGAAGCCGCCGTCGCCGCAGACGGCCAGCACGCGCTTCTCGGGGTAGAGCAGCTTGGCCGCGAAGGCGCCGGGCACGGCGAAGCCCATGGAGGCAAAGCCGTTGGAGATGAGGCAGGTCTTGGGCTCGTAGCAGGGGTACTCGCGGCCGATCCAGATCTTGTGGGCGCCCACGTCGGAGACGAGGATGTCGGACGGGCCCATGACGGAGCGAACGTCTGCCAGGATGCGGGCGGGCTTCATGGGGAAGGAGCTGTCCGCGGCGCGCTCGGCGTACTCGGCGTGCAGGCGCTTGCCCACGGCCAGCATCTCGGTGGGCTCGCCGGCGCGGTGGGCCGTGCGCAGGATCTGGTAGATGCTGTCGGAGATGTCGCCCGTCACCTCGACGTCGGGCTCGTAGAGCTGGTTGACGTCGGCCGGCAGGCCCGAGATGTTCACGATCTTCATGGGGTGGGTGTGCCACTTCTTGGGCGCGCACTCCACCAGGTCGTAGCCCACGCCGATGACGAGGTCGGCCATGTCGAAGGCGTCGATGATGAAGTCGTGCTGGGGGATGCCCACCACGCCCATGCGGTACTTGTTGTCGCAGGGGATGATGCCCTTGCCCATCATGGTCTGCACCACCGGGATGTGGAGGCGCTCGGCCATGGAGCGCACGGCCTCGGCGGCGTTGCCGCGCACCGCGCCCGCGCCGGCCAGGATGACGGGGTTCTTGGCCTCGGAGATGAGGCGGGCCGCCTCGATGACGCTGGCCGGGTCGGCGTAGAGGGCGGGCGCCTGCTGGCGGCGCAGGGGGCTGGCCGTGCTCGGCATGTGGGCGATGTTCTTGGGCAGGTCGATGTGGGTGGCGCCGGGCTTGGAGGCCTCGGCGTACTTGAAGGCCAAACGGCAGATCTCAGCCACGGTGTCGGGGCGCATCACCACCTTGGAGCGCTTGGTGATGGGCTTGAACATGGCGCTGAGGTCGAGGTACTGGTGGCTCGTGAGCTGCATCTGCTCGGTGGAGACCTGGCCGGTGATGGCCACGAGCGGCGCGCCGTCCAGGAAGGCGTCGGCCACGCCGGTGACGAGGTTGGTGGCGCCGGGGCCAAGGGTGGCCAGGCACACGCCGGCGTGCCCGGTGAGGCGGCCGTAGACGTCGGCCATGAAGGCCGCGCCCTGCTCGTGGCGCGTGGGGATGAAGCGGATGCCGGCCTCCTTGATGGCGAACATGAGGTCGAGGTTCTCCTCGCCCGGAATGCCAAAGATGACGTCGACGCCCTCGGCCTTGAGGCAGTCTACCAGCACCTCCGCCGTGGTCTTCTGATGCTTTGCGAGCTCGGTCCCTACGCTCATATGTCCCCCTCGGTTGCGTTTGCCCCGCCCAGTATGAAGGGACGAGACGCAACCATCCCAACGATTAACGAAGGCGATACATGTTCGATGGCGCCCGCAATGGAATCTGTCGTTGTAAATCTATTTCACATGAATTACACTCCATAGGTGTAATTAGGGTGTAATTACATGAGGAGGCAAACAGATGCTGGCCACCAAGTTGCCCAAGAGCCTCTTCGGGCTGGAGCTCAAAACGGAAGGCGATGAGCTTTCCTCCAAAATAGCTCGGGTTCATTCCGAGTCCTTCAAAATCAAGGCCGCGAGCCTCGGCGGCGATGAGCGGTGCCGCTTCGTTGCCGCCATTGCACTCGAACCCCCAACGCTTCCCATCATCCGCAGCCTCTGCAAGGCCATCGGAGAAGTGGACGCACGCCCCGTGGCCATTTGTTGGAACGCGATGGACGAGGGCATGATGTCCTCCCTCGCCGCGGAGGGCATTGCCTACATTCGCGACGCTCGGAACACCTACCTTCCGTTCTTTGGCGCCTCTTCCTCGTCCGTCAAAAACCACGAGCAGGCCAAGCCCCTTTCCAAAGAGGCGCAAAGGATCGTCCTGAACCTCATCGACGGCCGCTGGGACAACCGCTCGGCGGGTGACCTCGCCAAGCTCACCGGCAAGAGCAGGGCCAGCGTGACCAAATACCTCGCAGAGATTGAGGCGTCCGCATGCGACCTTATCGAAAACCGAGGGACCTCCCGCATCCTTCGCAACCCCGGATACTCAAAGGCCGAGCTACTCGACGGCCTAGACGAGTACTTCTCAAATCCCGTCGTCTCAAAGATTCCCCTCAAGACCGAGCTGCCCCTCAAGGAACTGCAAAGGAGCGGGGCCCTGCTTTCCGGAGAAACCGCACTCTCGCATTTCTCTGACTTGGCACCCAGCGCGCCCACTACGGTCTCGATGGAGAAAGAGCAGGTCGCCGGCCTCAAGAAGCGCCTGGGTCCGGCATGGTGCGAAGCCGCGTGGTACGAGATTCCCGTCATGTTCATAGAGATTCGCAGGTACCCGGTAGACGAGCCGTCCGATGACACGCTGCGTGCGACCGGGCTGCGCAGCGTTGACAAGCTCAACCTCTATGTCGAATGCGTCAAAAACGATACGGATGACGTTAGGTACCTCGACGCCGTTGACCAACTTAAGGAGCAGATATGCCACCAGTGAAGGGGATAGGACGCTTTGCCCAGGCGCTATCGGCCCATTCGGACGGCTACGTCCTCATCGGAGGAGGCGCCTGCAGCATCCTGTTCAACGAGGTCGGACGTGACTTTCGCCTCACCAAAGACCTCGACCTCGTGATAATCGCAGACAGGGGCGATGCGGAATTCGCACGCGACCTGTGGAAGTTTGTGAAGGAGGGCGGCTACACCGCCGGCAGCCGGAAGGAGGGACAGTGCACCTACTACCGATTTCAGCTCCCGGAAGGCGCGCCCGCGTCTGACTACCCAGGACAGATTGAGCTGTTCGCTCGGCACCCCAACTTTGAGCTTGCGGACGAAGAGACCGCGATAGCCCCGCTGCCCTTCGATGAATCCGTCTCGAGCCTCTCCGCGATCATCCTCGACGACGGCTACTTCGAGTTCATACGAGACAACGCAGTACGCGTCTCCGGCGTAAGCACGCTTGATGCCCTGCATATCATTCCGCTCAAGATGCGAGCCCACGTAGACCTCAATCGAAAGCATGACGCGGGGATTCCGGATGGCGGCAACGCCAAGGATCTCCGCAAGCACCGCTCCGATGTGGCGAGCCTGGCGGGTCTGCTCGCCAGCACCGACAGGCTGCCACTGGAAGGCCAGATGCGAGATGACGCCGAGGCCTTCCTGGACGATTTCTCGGCATACGCGGCCCGTCAGACAAACCGCAAGCTAGCGGCAAGGCTTGAGGAGGAGCTAGAGTTCCTCAAGAATGTTTACCTGTAGCAGCGAGACGGAAACGGCCTACTTCACCAGGATCAGCGCCACGATGATGGCGGCGTTGAGGCCTATGGCGAAGACGAGGTCGCGGGCGCAGGACGGAAGCGGCGTCACCGGCGGCGAAGGAGCGGGCCGGCGGAGCAGCGCAAAAGAAAACGGCGGCCGGGACGCAAAGACTCCCGACCGCCGTGAACGAACGCCCTAGCGCAGGACAGGCTTGGACTTGCGGGCGCGGACGAGGCAGGCCCCGGCGCCGGCGCGGCGCCACTCGAAGGTCTGGAACCAGCCGCCGAAGAGCCCGCTCAGCTCGGCCGCCGATCGCACGCGGACGTCGCCCGCGCTCAGGTGCGGCATGAGCGCGTTCATGGCCGCGCGCAGGGGAGCCGGCGCCCAGTGGTCCCCCACCAGCGCCACGCCGTCCCTATCCAGCACGCGCCAGGCCTCAAAGGCGGCGCGCTTGGCATCCGGCACGTGGTGGAGCACGTCGTTCATGACCACGGCGTCAAAGGACCCTTCCGCAAAGGGCAGGCGCTCCGCGTCGGCGCAGAAGAGACGCACCGAACCGCCGAGCCGCTCGCGGGCACAATCGACCATGGCAGGCGAGATGTCCACGCCGGTCACGCGGGCGCAGGGCAGGGCGTTGTTGACGAGGCTCGCCAGCGCGCCGGTGCCACAGCCCAGGTCCAGCACGCGGAAGCTGCGGCTGGGGTTGCCCGCCGCGTCCACGTTGCCCTCGCGACGCATGCGGCACAGCCACTCCTGGTACACCCCGGCAAGTTCCCACAGCACGTGGCGGTAGAGCTCGCGCGAGTGGTGGCCCGCGCGGGCACGGTCAAAGCTGCGGGCCTTTGCGTCAAAGCTGCGCCTGCTCGCAACCTTGCGCTCAAGCGCCTTCTCCATCGACATCTCCATGTTCTCTCCCCTTTGCTTCGCAGCTTGTGAGCTGCAGATTGTTTGCTTACGTTTACTTATTGAACGTTGTTCAATGTCTCGAGATGAAAAAGCGCCCTACCCCTCGGCGGCATCACCACCGGCCTTGTTGAACGGAGGCTCATCAGACGCTTCGGGCGCATCGGGCGCGTCCGGCGCGGCATCATCGGGTGCCGTGCCACCAGTAGGGCCAGAGGAATTGGGCGCAGCAACGTCGGCCTTCTCGGCATCCGGCCCCGCAGCAGCGGATAGCTCTCCCCCATCATCGCAAGCCGAGCCGGCCTCCCGCGCCCCAGCCGCGTCGGCCGCAACGGTCTGGCTCTCGAGCAGAATCTCGACGTACTCGCGGATGAGCTCCATGCGCTC
>CAVHKV010000157.1:0-4800 GCA_963636635.1 uncultured Bacteroidales bacterium | reverse complement strand
ATCTGGTTGGCGAACTCGATCATCTCGTCAAAGTGCGCGGGGTCGGTCGCGGCCTGGCCCATGACCTCGGCGGTGTTGTTCTTCCAGATGGAGTTGGCAAAGTGCAGGGCAAGGTACCTATCCGGGCGGCCCGTGCACTTTGCGAACTGGCTGGGCAGCAAGGTGGACGAGTTGGTGGCGATGACGGTCTTCTCGGGCAGCAGCGGGGCGAGCTTCTCGTAGAACTCGACCTTGGCCTTGGCATCTTCTGCCATGGACTCGATGACGAGGTCGGCGTCGGCCACGGCCTTGCCCATGTCGAGCTCGAGCCTGAGCCCGTCGTAGGCCGCCTGGGCACGGTCGAGACAAGCCTGCTTGTCGAGCGGCTTGTCGCTATCGGCGATACCGGCGCACCACGGGCCAGTACCTGCGTCCATGGCATCGATAGCCTCGCGGTAGGTCTCGAGCAACTTGTCGATCTTGGGCTGGGTGCGGCCGATGCTGCCCTCGCTCCTCAGCCAAATGGTGACGTCAAAGCCGCAATAGGCCGCCTGGAACGCGATCTGGCTACCCAGCACGCCACCGCCGGCAACGACAACCTTCTTAAACGCCATGATGTCTCCCGTCTCTTGTGCGAGCAGGTCGCTGGCGCTTCCGCCGCGCGCCCGCTCGATATCGCAGGCCAGCCATCGGCAAAGCCCGCTAGCTGCGAAGCTTCCATAATGTGTAAAGCATACGGGAGAAGCACGGCACCACCGTCCCGCCCTCGGCGAGCGGCAACGCGCAGCAGCACGCCGCGAGTTCCGCACGAGCCGAAGGCCACTAAATGTGGCCTTCGTGCGAGCAGGACTGTCTGAGCGCCGTGCAATGCCTCCCCGCGCACGCTGCGGGACACGAAGTTGCAGCTAACGCCCGAGCAGCGCCTTGGTGCGGGAGATGAGCTTGGTGTAGACGGCCTCGCACATCCAGGGTTCGCTGGAGAGGGCGCAGACCTCGTCGAGGGCCACCCACTTCACGCCGCTGTTCTCGTCGGGCTTCTCGCGCAGGGGCGCCGTGGCATCGGCCATGAAGAGGTAGGTCACGTTGAGGTGGACGTGCGAGCTCACGTAACGGCCGCGCTTGACGTGGCCGGCCACGGGCAGGGCCTCGAGCGAAAGGATGGCGCCGCTCGCCAGGCCCTCGGTGACGAGGCGCGCATCGCTGACACCCGTCTCCTCGGCAAGCTCGCGCGCGGCCACGACGGCGAGGTCTTGCTCGCCATCGGCGTGGCCGCCCACCCAGCTCCAGGAGTCGTAGATGTTGTGGTAGACGAGCAGGGTGCGCTCCCCCGCCTCGTCCACGCACCAGGCCGAAGTCGTGAAGTGCAAGGGAGATTCACGCCCAAAGGCGCCCGGATCGTTCTGCAGGCAAGCCAGCAGCAGTTCCTTGTCGGCAACTTCCTGCTCGCACAGCGGCTCAAAGGCTTGGATGTTCTCGAGGATTGCCATGGCCCACTCCTTCGCCCCGTCCCTCATTACAGAAGAGATTACTTCACTGGAGCCTTGCCGAGCATCCGGCCCACCTCAAACGCGGCCCGACGCAGACGGGGCCGCGCGCCCAAAAAACGCAGCCCAACGCCCGAACGCAACAACCACTACGCCCAAGCCACCATGCCTAGGCCTCCCCGCCCAGCAGCTTCTGCAGGGCCTCGTGGATGCGGGCGGGCTCTACGGGCTTTACCAGGTGCTCGTTCATACCGGCCTCGAGGCTTCGCTGGATGTCGTCGTGGAAGGCGTTGGCCGTCATGGCCACGATGGGCACGCGCGCCGTCCGCGCGAGTGAGGGCGCGGATGGCGCGCGTGGCCTCAAGGCCGTCCATCACCGGCATCATCACGTCCATAAAGATGATGTCGTAGGTGCCCACGGCCGAGCCCGCGAAGGCCTCGAGCCCCTCGCGGCCGTTGGCGGCGCAGTCCACGGCCAGGCCCTCGCGCTCGAGGAGGAAGCTCGCAATCTCGAGGTTGAGCTCGTTGTCCTCCACAAGCAGCGCCCGCTTGCCCGCAAGGCTCACGTCGGCGTGGGCATGCTCGCTCACCTGCTCGCCCGTGCGATCAATCTCGAACGGCATGCGCACGTAGAAGGTGGTGCCCTTGCCCACCTCGCTCTTGCAGGTGATGGACCCGCCCATCTGCTCAACCAGCTCGCGCACGATGCAAAGGCCCAGGCCAGAACCGGCCGCGGTGACGTTCTCGTCACGCTCTTCCTGGGCAAAGGGCTCGTACATCTTGCGCTGGAACTCCTCGCTCATGCCAACGCCGGTGTCCGCGCACCTGAACTCGAACCAGGCGCGCTCGCCGTCATAGGAGAGCTCGCGGCAGGCCACGCTCGCCGAGCCGCCGGGGCGGTTGTACTTGACGGCGTTGCCGGCAAGGTTGGTGAGGATCTGGCGCAGGTGCTTGGGGCTGCCCAGGAGCCTTCGGTGTGCCACGTCGCCGGGCGTGCGCTCCACCCTAAACTCGATGTTTCCCTCCGAGGCCGTCACGGCGGCCATGCGGTCTGCGCCCTCGATCTGCTCAAAGAGGTCGAAGGGTACATGCTCGAGCTCAAAGCCGCCGCTCTCGAGCTTGCTCATGCCGAGGATGTTGTTCACGAGGGAGAGCAGGTAGTCTGAGGCCTCGCCGCTCTTGCGGCGGCACTCCACCTTCCCCCAACGGCGCAATTATTCGAACAATGATACCGCGCCACTGGCAATTTGGCCTTATGTCAACAAACGCCCCTCCGCCTGGCGATGGCATCGGTGGCGCGGGCGGCGGCGATGGTAGACTCGTCCGTGCGAAAGGGGCGAAGATGGCAGGACTGAACAAGATTGTTGACCAGGCAAACCGCGTGTGCGCGGGCGCCGGGCACGACTGCGCCTTCTCGCGCGCGGGCAGCTCCTGCATGGACAACATCCGCCTGTTCGCCGACCTGCCGGTGGACGCCAAGCGCGAGCTGCTGGCGTGCTCGCGCCACAGCGCCCACGAGCAGGGCTCCATCATCGTCCACGAGGGCGACCCCATCGAGAGCATCATCGTGGTGCGCTCCGGCCGCATCAAGACGCTGCGCACCGGCGCCGACGGCGAGGAGTACGTGCTCTCCGTGCTGCACGACGGCCAGGCCCTGTGGCACGGCATGTTCCTGGAGGACCACACCTACCGCTACTCGGCCGAGTGCCTCACGCCCGTGCGCCTGTGCCGCATCCACCGCGCCGACTTCGAGAAGCTGCTGGCCAACCACCCCGACGTGGCGCTCGGCCTCATCCGCATGGTCTGCACCGAGCTCGACGAGGCAGAGGAGCGCATCATGATGCTCTCCATCCGCGACCCGCGCCGACGCCTCGCCCAGTACCTGCTGCTGCGAGACCAGAGCTGCGTGGGGCCCGAGATTCGCCTCAAGCTCGAGGACATCGCAAGCTCCATCGGCCTGCGGCCAGAGACGGTCTCGCGCAACATCGCCCGCTTCATCCGCGAGGGCCTGCTGCAGCGCACCGGCCGAGGACGCCTGCTCGTCACCAACCGCGAGGGGCTGGAAGCCGCCGCCGGCGAGGAGTAGCGCGCTGGCCGCAAGCCACGCCGCCGCAGCCAGCCAGCGCAAGCACTCCTCGCGCCGCCGGCACGCGCTCCCCCTGCGCACGGCATAACGGCGCACGAAAACGGCAGCTCACCCGCGCCACCACAGCGCACCGGAAAGCCAAGCAACCCCACCCGTGCCCACCCCTCGGCCGCACCGCGCAAATGTCTCCCAAAATCTAATCATGTTTTTCTCGCTTACTTGATTTGAATCAAGGAACGGCGCGCAAGCACGAATTAGATTTCAAGCGTATTGCGTAAGGGTCCGGTAAGGCGCTGCGTACGTTAGCAGGCCGCCGGCGGGCAGCCAGGGAGGCGTAGATGACCCAGGGTCGCGTTCACTCCGTCGAGTCGTTTGGCTCGGCCGATGGCCCCGGCGTTCGCTACCTCGTCTTTTTGCAGGGCTGCCCCATGCGCTGCCGCTTCTGCCACAACCCCGACACTTGGAAGACGGACGGCGGCACCCTCATGGGCGTCGACGAGATCCTCACCAAGGCCGAGCGCTACCGTCGCTACTGGGGCCCTGATGGCGGCATCACCGTGAGCGGCGGCGAGGCTCTCGCCCAGGCCGAGTTCGTGGCCGAGCTCTTCGAGGCCGCCCACAAGCGCAACATCAACACCTGCCTCGACACCTCGCTCGCGCCCTTCTCGCTCGAGGACGGCAAGCGCGAGACCTTCGAGCGCGTCTTTGACGCCTGCGACCTGGTGATGGCAGACATCAAGCACATCGACGCCGAGGAGCACAAGAAGCTCACGGGCCGCCCCAACGACAACATCCTCGCCTGCCTCACCTGGCTGGCAGGTCGCGGGCAGGCCATGTGGATCCGCCACGTGCTGGTCCCCGGCATCACCGACAACGACACCTACCTGCGCCGCACGCGCGCCTTCATCGAGACCCTCGGGGACAACGTGAAGCGCGTGGAGGTGCTCCCGTACCACACGCTGGGCGTCTTCAAGTGGGAAGAGCTCGGCATCCCCTACTCGCTGGCTGGCGTGGAGCCGCCCTCGCAAGAGCGCGTGGCCAACGCCGAGGCGATCCTCAGGGGCCAGATCTAGGCACGTTTTGGCAACACACTTGGCGAGGGGCTCGCCAAGCAAACATCGAGAGCGCTGCTGTTGCGCGGCGCTGAAGGAGGAAGCATGGAGCTTCGCGAAGAGTGGGCCGGCTTTAACCCCGGTCACTGGGTGGACGACATCAACGTCCGCGACTTCATCCAGAAGAACTACACCCCCT
>CAVHKV010000156.1:0-4804 GCA_963636635.1 uncultured Bacteroidales bacterium | reverse complement strand
GCTCGCGGAACTTGCCCGAGAGGATGCCCGCACCAAGCGAGCCGTACGTGAAGGAATCGATGCCGCGCTCGTGGCCCCACTTGATGAGCTCCTCGCTCGAGCGGTCAACCATCGAGTACGGGGGCTGCTGCACGTCAATGGGAGCGTACTGCTGGCACTCCTCAATCATCTCTGCCGTGAAGTTGGAGACGCCGATGTGGCGGATCTTCCCCTGCTCCTTCAGCAGGGCCAGGGCGCTCATGGTCTCAGAGAAGGGCGTGCTGGCGTCCGGCCAGTGGACGAAGTAGAAGTCGATGTAGTCGGTGCGCAGGTTTAGCAGAGAGCTCTCGACCTCGCGCATGATGTTCTTGAACGAGGAGTCGCGGTCGTAGCCGTTGCGGCTCGTGACGAGGCCGACCTTGGTAGAGAGCAGGTAGCTCTCCCTCTCAACCCCGCGCAGCGCGTTGCCGACGATCTTCTCGGACGTGCCGTTCCCGTAGCACGGGGCGGTGTCAACGAGGTTGACGCCGTGCTCGAGCATGGTGCGGATGGCCGAGGTGCAATCCGCCAGCGAGCCGTTCTCTCCAAACGAGTCCCCGCCAAGGGCCCAGGTTCCCACCGCAAGCTGGGATACCTCAACGTCGGCGTTCTTGAGGTGCGTATAGCGCATATGTGTTCCTTTCTAACCAAGGCAGCGCGCGCCCCAACAAAGCGGACGCGCGCCGTCAGAAGAGGGGGCAATCACTCGAGCGCGAACTTAGACGATTCCAACGAGGCCGAGGACGAGCGCGAGGACCATAATCCCAACAAGGATGAGGTTCACGTTGACGTTCTTCTTGCGCAGGAGCCAAAGGACGAGCAGCGTAAGGCCGAGCGGGATGATGCCCTTGAAGATGGAATCAAGGTAGGTCTGGATCATGACGGGGTCGGAATCCTCAACGGGGATGGAAAGGATGGTGTTGAACGAGACGTTTGCCGCCGTCATGGCGCCGATCATCACAAGGCCCACCGTGGAGGTCGCCTTGGTGATGAGCTTCATGAGGCCGCCCTCGTACATCTGCGAGATGAAACTCGTACCCATGCTGAAGCCGAGGTAGGTCATGAAGTAACGGCAGAGGATGGACGGGATGTTGTAAATCAGCAGGAACATGATGGCGCCAAGCGGCGATCCGCTCATGGCGAGGTTGATGCCAATGCCGGCGGCAATGACGCGCAGCACGCCCCAGAAAATGGCATCGCCGATGCCCGACATCGGGCCCATGAGCGAGACCTTGATGCCGTCGATGGACTCGGTGTCAAAGTCGGGGTGCTTGGAGTTCTCGCTCTCCATCGAGGCGACGAAGCCCATGGCGAAGGTACCGACGTTCTGGGTGATGTTGTACCAGGTCGTGTGACGCTTCATTGCGTCCTTGCGAGCCTCGGGGTCGTCCTTGTAGTAGCGGTTGAGCGCGGGCTGGACGGAATACAGCCAGCCATCGGCACCGGCCTTGACCGAGCCACCGGCGCAGGAAGCGAATACGGAGAAGGAGCGCAGGAAGATCTTGTTGAGCATCTTCTTGTCTTCAGGGCTCACGTTCTTGGTCAGGTTGCTCATGCGAAGAAGTCCTCCTCGTCATCAATAGCGGATCCGGCAGTGGCGGCCTCGGTCTTCACGCCCTTGCGCTCGAGGTCGAAGAGCTCCTTGTCCCTCATGGCGCTCACGACGGCAATCACGACGCCAAGGACGGCGATGGCGATCATCGGCAGGTCGAGGTACTGGTAGAGGGTGAAGCCCAGGAAGAAGTAGACCGCGAGCTCCTTGCTCCAGAGCATCTGGAGCAGCAGGGCCATACCAACGGCGGGAAGCAGCGAGCCCACGGCATTGAGGCCGTTCATGACGTTCTCGGGAATCTGGTTCACGATGTTGGAGACGGGCTCGGCACCGAGGTAGACGCCCAGGAAGGCGATGAGGGCGAACGCGGCGTACTTGAAGAACCAAAGCGCAAAGTGCTGGACGGCAAGGCCCTTCTCGTTGCCGTCGGCAGCCAGCTTGTCAAACGAGCCGGAGAACAGCGACAGAACGACGTTGTTCAGTGCGATTGACAGGAAGGCGGTCACGACGCCGACAGGAACGGCGAGGGTGATGGCCGCGCTCTGCTCAACGCCGGCACCGACCGTAAAGGCCACGGCGAGGGCGGTGGCGGTAACCGGCTCGGCCGAGATGGCGCCGCCGATGTTGACCGCGCCCATGAAGATGGCCTCGAGTGAGGCGCCGATGATGACGCCGGTCTTCACATCACCCATGAGCAGGCCGGCAACAAGTCCGACCACGAGCGGACGCTCGATCATGCACTGACCGAGGACCCAGTTTCCGCCGTAGCAAATCACTACGGTCAGCCAGGCCATAAACGCCAAACCAATCATTTCTCTCCCTTTCTCTCAACTGGTCCCGCAGGACCTGTTTCCTACTTCTCAGCCGCCTCTATGAGGTTCTTCAGGGGCGTCTTTGGGTTGGACGGGATGAGCTGGTGGAATACGGGAATCCCCTGCTCGCAGAGTTCCTTTGCCGCGGCGAGCTCGTCGGGGTTCAGCATGATGGTGGAGTTGAGGGAGACCTTCGTCGCCGGGTCGGACTTGTCAAAGCGGCCTACGTTGGCGACGTTGACGCCCTCGATCTTGCCCGGGGCGCCCTTCACGAGCTCAAGGACGTCGCGCACGCAGTTCGTCAGGGCAAAGATGCGCATGGACTCCGCACGCGGGTCGTTGGCGATCCTACATGCGTCCGGCACGTCCTTCACGAGCAGCTTCTGGCCGGCAGGCGTCCCCATGGAGAGCGTCATGCGCAGCGCGTCGCTCTCGACCGCGTGCTTGTTGGCGACGATGATCCTGCTCGTGTTGAGCTCCTTGGTCCACACCAGTGCCACCTGGCCGTGAATCAAGCGGTCGTCGACTCTTACCTGAACTATCATTTCCTCTCCTTCCCCTGGCAGTTCTGCTGCCTGTTGCTAATCAAAGAAGTCGTCGTCCGACTCCTGGGTACACGCTTCCGGCTCCGGCGGCTGGACTATCTGCATCGTCTGGCGGGCAAGCTCTATGGAGGCTCCCAGCGATTCGGCCGTCAGCGGCTCGCAGCTGATGAGGGTTTCGATAACGAGGCCGAGGGTCATGCCCGTTACGTGGAAGATGCCTTTCTTCTCGGGCTCGAGCATCATCACCTTCTGGAAGACGCTGCCGCCGTAGATGTCCGTGAAAATGACTGCCTCGTCGTCGGGGCCAACGGAGTCGATGAACTCCTGCAGACGCGGCGTGTAGTCCGAGTCGTCCACGTAGCAGTCGATGGCCGTTATCTGGTCGGCCATGCCGGTGAGGATCTGAACCGAGCTTTGGATGCCGGTTGCGAGGTGGCCGTGAGAGGCAACGAGAATCTTCTTCATGCCCTCACCTACAGCGAATAGTGGTTGGGGTTGAGAAGCTGGATCTTGGACGAGACGAAGGCGCGCATGTCGTCCGCGGCGTCCATGAGCAGACCGACGCCGTTGCCGTCGTTCTTGCCAGAGTTGATGTCCTTCTCAAAGGCCCGGTACATGGAACGGAAGTACTCGGTGGCGATGTTGAACTTGCTCATGCCGAGGTTCACGGCCTCCTGAAGCTGCTCGTCGGGGATGTCGGAGCAGCCGTGCATGACGAGCGGGACGCTCACAGCGGCGCGGCAGTCCTTGATTCGCTGCATGTCGAGGTTAGGAACCTTGACGTAGGGGCCATGGGCGTTGCCGACGGCGATGGCAAGGGAGCCGCAGCCGGTTCCCTCCACGAACTCCTCGGCAAGGTTGGGGTCGGTGTAGTGGTCGGTCTTGACGAAGTCATCGGCGTCGGAGCCGTTGCCGACGTGGCCGAGCTCGGCCTCGATGTCAACGTCAAAGATCTTGGCAACCTGCACCACGTCATGCGTGAGCTGGAAGTTCTCCTCGTAGGGAAGCGAGGAGCCGTCCACCATGACCGAAGGGAAGCCAGCCTTGATGCCTTTTACGGCAATTTCGTAGCCGGCCGAATGGTCCTGGTGGACCGCCACGGGCACGCTCGCGCGCTCGGCGTAGTAACGCGCCGCGAAGGCGATGATGTCGAGGGCACAGTGATCTTCGAACCCAGGCCAGTACTGGATGATGATTGGCATGTGCTCGTTCTCGGCCGCCTGGATGGCGTAGCGAATCGTCTCGGTGTTGATGACGTTGATGGCGGGAACCCCGTAATGGTGCTCCGTCGCGTGCTGGAGAAGCTCGTTGACCTTGATAAGTGCCATCTTTCTTCCCTTCTACGAAAGGCCTCTGAACCAATGACGAACTCAGCGATTAGCTGGTGGAACCCGCATATGGCGAAGGTTGTTTGCCGCGCCCCTTTCCGCGCCGCCAGGTCGCATAGGCGACAACCAGCAGCACGCCGGCAACTGCCGTCAGCACGGAAAAGAGGAAGAACGAACAGCGGGTGCCAAACACGTCGCAGGCCCACCCGCCAAAGAGGTTCGCGACAACCACCGACATGCCGCTCTGGACCATCACGAAGGCGCTCTGCCCAAGGGAGCGGCGGTCCTCGTAGGTGTTTCGGGCGATGTAGGTCACGCAGGAGTAGTAGACCGTCATGTAGCTCACGCTCTGGAGCAGCTGGCCGCAGACCATCACCGGCACGACGCCGCTGCCGACCAGGGCGAGCCTGAGCGCCGCGGCAAAGCACGAGAAGGCCAGCAGGGCGATCTCGCCAAAGCGGCGAATCAGCTTTGCGGAGACAAGCAAGATGGGGATTTCACTCGCGGCCGAGATGGCGCTCAGAAGGCCCACGAGGTTCTGGCCTTGCC
>CAVHKV010000155.1:0-4835 GCA_963636635.1 uncultured Bacteroidales bacterium | reverse complement strand
GAGTACGACTCCGACCGCTCGGGCGACTTCGCCCCGCTGGCCCACATCAAGGACCAGGTCGTGGTGCTGGGCCTCGTGACCTCCAAGTTCCCGGAGCTCGAGGACGAGGACGAGGTCGTCGCCCGCATCAACGAGGCGGCCAAGTACGTCCCGCTCGAGCAGCTGCGTCTTTCCACCCAGTGCGGCTTCTCCTCCACCGAGGAGGGCAACGTCCTCACCGAGGACGAGCAGTGGGCCAAGATTGCCCTGGTCAAGCGCATCGCCGAGCGCGTCTGGGGCGAGTAGCGCAAGGCTAGCGGCACCACGAGACGCGTCATAGCGCGGATCGCCGCCGCAGGGCTATATCTCGACGACTGCAAAGCGCAACCTCTAAACACTAGGGGCCGGCGGCTACATGCCACCGGCCCCTTCTTTACGTCGACGTGTGCGCAGGCGCTACTCCAGCGTGAACTCGTTCGTTATGAGCTGGTCGTATTCGGCGCCGTCGCTGCTGACGGCGGAGTCGTCGTTGGCGCGCTCCGTGACCTTCACGCTCGCGAGCGAGCTGATGTCGACCAGCTTGCGTCGCGCCCCCGCGCATTGTCTCAGCCCACCTCAATCCCTGCGCATTCGTTGTGGTGGGGGAGTATCCCGCGTATTTACGTTCGTCTCTGTGGCTATACTGATGGATGCATATTGCGCGACCGTGGACGAGCAACCTCGTTCAAGGAACGAAAGGGATCCAGAATGGCAATCACACCCGCAGAAATCGACCAGCTCACCTTCTCTCCCTCCAAGCACGGCTATGACACTGACGAGGTTGACTCCTTCCTCGAGCGTCTGTCCGGCGAGGTCGACGCGATGCTTCAGAAGATCGCCGACCTCAAGGGTCGTCTGAACGCCTCCGAGCAGCAGCTCGCTGCCGCCCAGGCCCAGGTTGCCCAGCTCCAGAGCCAGGCTGCCGCCCCTGCGGTGCCCGCCCTCGCCCCCGTGGCCGAGCCCGAGCCCGTTGCCGCCCCCGTCACCACCACCGCCTCCGAGAGCCAGATCTCCAAGGTCCTCATCGTGGCCCAGCAGTCCGCCGACCAGATGGTGGCCGAGGCTCGCGACAACGCCGAGAAGATCCGCAACGAGGCCGACCAGAAGGCCCGCGAGGTCATCCGCCAGGCCCTGGCCGAGAAGCAGAGCGAGATTGACGAGATGGACCGTCTCAAGGCCTCCCGCGAGGAGTTCCGCGAGCAGTACAAGGCCCTTCTCCAGCACTTCATGGACGACGCGGACAACGCGTTCTCCGCTCAGTTCACCACCAACCGCCCGACGGGCTCCGCTGCCGTCGCCGCTCCCGTGGCCAAGCCGGCCGTCGACGCCGACGCCACGGTGCTCGCCCAGCCGGCCCAGCTTCCGGTCTCCGGCGCCGACCTGGATGACCTGGACTAGCCTCTAGGTCGCAAGGACATAGCATCGCCAGGGGCGGGCCTTCGGGCTCGCCCTTTTTCGTTTGCCAGGGGTATTTGGGGACGGGGGCGCCAGACGCCGCGTTGAGCTTGTTTGCTGGCGTCACGGCGAAGGGGAGAGGTGGCTCTGGCTTGCAATTAGTTCCGCCGGCGCCAACATGCGGCCAAGGCTGCTGCGTAAGTTCTCGGTTGGCGGCTTGCGGCTCATGCGACAGACAAAACTCTCCCAAAGACGGCAACGCGCCGTCCGCGTAGAAAAAGGGCGAGGTGGGCCTATGAGCCGGGTTCTGTCGTGGACGACCATTTATCTACGAGCAACGTTACCGTTGCCCTCTAGCGCGCAACCCGAGCGCGGTGCGGGCCACACCATGGCGCTCCTATTTGCGTTTGCTCCGGATGGGGCTTGCCAAGCCGCCGTGTTGCCACGACGCTGGTGGTCTCTTACACCACCGTTTCAGCTTTTCCCTTAACGGGCGAACCCGCCAGTGGGAGTCTTCTTTTCTGCGGCGCTTTCCGTCGGGTTACCCCGCCTGGCCGTTAGCCAGCATCCTGCCCTGTGGAGCCCGGACTTTCCTCATGACGCACGATTGCTCGCGCGCCCCGCGGTCGTCTGGCCCACCTCGCGCAAGCGATTGTAGCACGCGCACTCGCGAGGCCCAACGCCGCGACAAAGAATGCGCAGGGGCGTGGCTGGGCATGCGTCTTTGGGCGCCGGGCCGCCCTTCATTCCGGGCGGTACGGCCCGCGGAGAGGCGAGCGGGGGAGAACGTCGGCGCCGCCTCGTCCATTCGCCCCAAATCAACCTTTGAAGCTGCTATTATGTCGAACTATTCAGCGTGCGGGGCCCTGGGGGCTTTGCGCCCCATCTACAACAGGAGGCCTCACATGACCATGGAGTTCAAGCGACGTCTGCCCATCGCCAAGGAGATCCGCGAGGACATGCCGCTCTCGGCCGAGCTCACCACCAAGAAGGTCGAGTTCGACGCCCAGGTGAGCGACATCATCACCGGCGCCGATGACCGCAAGCTGCTCATCATCGGTCCCTGCTCGGCCGACCGCGAGGACTCCGTGCTCGAGTACATGAGCCGCCTGGCCAAGCTCTCCGAGCGCGTGAGCGACCGCCTGCTCATCTGCCCGCGCGTCTACACCAACAAGCCGCGCACCAAGGGCACCGGCTACAAGGGCCTGCTCCACAACCCCGACCCGGAGGCCCCGGCCGACCTGCTCGAGGGCATCAAGGCCGTGCGCCGCATGCACCTGCGCGTCATCGAGGAGAGCGGCTTCTTCACCGCCGACGAGATGCTCTACCCCTCCAACTACCAGTACCTCGTCGACCTCATGTCCTACGTGGCCGTGGGCGCCCGCTCGGTGGAGAACCAGGAGCACCGCCTCGTGAGCTCGGGCATCCCTGTGGCCGTGGGCATGAAGAACCCCACCGCCGGCTCCACCACCGTCATGCTCAACTCCATCTACGCCGCCCAGGCCGAGCAGGAGTTCATCTACCGCGGCTGGGAGGTCTCCACCGACGGCAACCCGCTGGCCCACGCCATCCTGCGCGGCTACATCGGGCTTGACGGCCGCACCTACCCCAATTACCACTATGAGCACCTCGAGCGACTGGCCGAGCGCTACACCACCGAGAACTACGCCAACCCCGCCGTCATCGTGGACTGCAACCACGACAACTCGGGCAAGCGTCCCTTCGAGCAGCTGCGCATCTGCAAGGAGGTGCTGGACTCCTGCCGCCGCAGCGAGGCCATCCGCGGCCTGGTGAAGGGCTTTATGGTGGAGTCCTACCTCGAGGACGGCAACCAGCCCGTGGACGGCGGCGTCTACGGCAAGTCCATCACCGACCCCTGCATCGGCTGGGACAAGACCGAGCAGCTCGTCCTGTCGCTTGCCGAGAGGGCGTAGGGGAGTGCGAGACGCGCGGCTGCCTTGCGGGGTGGCCGCGCGTCCGTTTATGCGGGCTGCCGGGCTCGGAATCCGGCTTCGCCACGCCACTTGGGACGCGTGGGCGTGAGCCTGCCGCCCCGCGAGCTTCATCTGCTTCCAGCCATGCATAAAAGGTTTGGCGGCAAGGAGCATTTCGCAAGGTTTGGGGATGCAAAATGCATCTTGAATCGCTAGGATTTGATAAAACGCAGGCGCCGGTCGTAGGTAGGAAAGATGGTCGAACTAACTCACACGCTCGTCGATCCCATGGGCTTTCACGCCCGCTCCGTCATGCTCGTGGCGAACGAGGCGCAGCGGTGGAAGAGCGAGGTCACGGTGAGCCACGGTGAGCTTTCCTCCACGGCCAACGACGTCATCTCGCTCATGGGGCTGGACGCGCACGTGGGCGACACCCTCACCATCAAGATCGAGGGCGAGGACGAGGCCGACGCCGCGGACTTCTTTGAGCACCTGCTCAGGAGGCTGTAGTGGCCAAGAAGAAGGCCCTAGACATTGACGTGAGCCAGGCGTCGCTCGCCAGCGCGGGCGGCGCCGCTTCGTATCTCACGCTGCGGGAGGGCCACGAGGCCACCGCGGAGTTCATTGACCGCAAGAGCCGCTTCATCGCCCAACTCGTCCATGTACAGAGCGAGCAGGAGGCCAACGAGTTCATCGAGTCCGTGCGCAAGCGCCACTACGACGCGCGCCACAACGTTCCGGCTTGGATACTCTCCGACGGCCGCGAGCGCCAAAGCGACGACGGCGAGCCCCAGCGCACGAGCGGCATGCCCACGCTCGAGACCCTGCGCGGGGCCGGGTTGGCCAACGTCTGCTGCGTGGTGACGCGCTACTTTGGTGGCACCCTGCTGGGGCCAGGAGGCCTTGTGCGCGCCTATACCGCAGCTACCCAAGCCGCCGTCGCCGCAGCCCAGGAGGCGGGGGACGTGGTGGAGATGACGCTCGTGACGCCCGTTGAGCTCACGGTGCCCTACGCCATGCACGACCGCGTGAAGGACCTCGCCACCCGCCATGCCGCCCATGAGCGGGCCTGCGAGTACGGCGCCGAGGTCACGCTCACGCTCGTCTTCAAGAGCGGCGGGGAGCGGCCTTTCGTGGACGCCATGCGAGAGCTTGCCTGCGGCCAGGACCTCTGCCGGGTGGGCGAGCCCGAGTTCGCCGAGTTCTAGGCGGGACCGCGCGGCCGTTTATCTTTCAAGTGGGCCTGTTGGCCTGTTTACCAGCGGCTTCGTGCTCCAACTGTAGTTTCGTGCCTTGCCATCGCCTGTTTACCAGCGGCTTCGCGCGTCCGCCGTGGCTTCGCGCCCGAGCGTTGGCCGCTCGCCCGAATAGCCCTCTCCTCGCGTCCGCCGAAAAGCCATGCCGTTTGTAAGCTCCGTGTAAGCTCGGCCCCCTCCTTTGGACACAATGGAAGGAGAGGTTGCTCCGTTGCGTTCGGTGGCGGCGCGG
>CAVHKV010000154.1:1748-4854 GCA_963636635.1 uncultured Bacteroidales bacterium | reverse complement strand
CGAGCCAAGCCACTCGTAAGAGATACGCATATCAAAGCCTTTCTTCAGCGCCCGAATATGGCGCAATCATCAACCTTCAAAGTACCGGCCCCGTTAAGCCGGCGGGTTCCCTATTGCCCGGTGCCCGCGAAAACGTAGCGATGCGAACGAAGTTCGCAAGCGGGCGCTTGCAGCCAAAGCGGAACGGCGGGAGCCCTTCAGCAAACTAGTAGGGGTTTTCCCTGCCCGAGATAGCCCCGAAAGAGGAGCGCCGCGTATTGAAATACGCAAGCGACGAATGAGGGGCTAGATCGGGTGCCAGGGAAAGCCCACCGTACTCCAGCGCTAGAACTGGCCCAGGAAGCGCATGTCGCCGGTCATCAGCATGCGCAGGTCGGGCAGGTCGTAGCGCAGGGCGGCGACGCGCTCGGCGCCGATGCCGAAGGCAAAGCCGGTGTACTTCTCGTGGTCGATGCCGCAGTTGTCGAGCACGTTGGGGTCGACCATGCCGCAGCCGAGGATCTCGAGCCAGCCGGTGTTCTTGCAGAAGCGGCAGCCCTTGCCCCCGCAGACGCCGCAGCTCACGTCAACCTCGCAGCTGGGCTCGGTGAAGGGGAAGAAGTGCGGGCGATAGCGGGTGGCGCGGTCCTTGCCGAACATCTCGGCGCAGAAGTAGTCGAGCGTGCCCTTGAGGTCGCCGAAGGTGATGCCCTCGTCCACCACGAGGCCCTCGATCTGGTTGAACTGGGGCAGGTGGCAGGCGTCGGGCGTGTCGGGGCGGAAGACGGTGCCCGGGCAGATCATGTAGATGGGCGGCTCGTGGTTCTCCATGGTGTGGGCCTGCACGCCGGAGGTCTGGGTGCGCAGCAGGATGTCGCTCTCGCCGTTGGCGTGCAGCTCGGAGTGCTCGAGGCTGCCGGGGTTGTTGTCATGGACGTAGAAGGTGTCGCGGGCGCTGCGGCTCGGGTGGTCGAGCGGGGCGTTGAGCGCGGTGAAGTTGTAGTAGCTCGTCTCGATGTAGGGGCCGTCCTCGACGGTGTAGCCCAGGCCGCAGAAGATCTGCTCGATCTCCTCGATGATCTGCGAGATGAGGTGCTCGGTGCCCACGTTGGGGACGCGGCCGGGCAGGGTCACGTCAACCGAGTCGGCGGCGATGCGGGCCTCCAGCGCGGCGTGTTCCAACTCGCGCTTGCGCTCCTCAAGCGCACTTTCGATGCGGCCGCGCACCTCGTTGGCGAGCTTGCCCACCTGCGGGCGGTCCTCGGCCGAGAGCTTGCCCATCTGGCGCAGCACGCCGGTGAGACTGCCCTTCTTGCCCGTCACGGCCACACGGATGCGGTCGAGCTCGGCCAGGTCGGCGACGTCGCCGATGCCCTGGTGCGCCTCGGCCTCGATGGCCTTGAGGTCGTCAATGATCGTCATGCCTTCTTGCCCCTTTCATCTGCGGGTCTCCCCGCCTCTTGCGCTTGCGCGCTGCGTTACCTTTCTGGCGAGACGAACTAGCGGAGCCGTGGCGCATGGCACGCAGCTGGCATGCCGGCGCATGTGTAAGGCGAACGTCCCGGGCGCGGCGGCCCGCACGGAAGGCAAATGCCCCCGAGCATGGCGTCCAGCCGGTGCACTGGTCCGTGCGGAGAACGAATGCCCCAGCGCGACGTGCGCCTGTCGCATTCCGCCAACGCAAGGGACTTGCAAGTGCAAGGCCTTGCGGCCTGCCCTCGTCCGCCACCTGCGCGAGCGCTTCCGTTAGCCGTCTCTCGCGAACTTGGGCAAAAAGAAACCGCCCCTGCCCGCGATTGCGAGCAAGGGCGGATGAGTTTCCGCGGTACCACCTTGCTTGGCCGCCGGATGTTGTGCCCGGCGTACCCACTTTGGCCCCGTTGCGTGGGGCAGACGGCTTCCCTACTGAGCGCTGCGATTTATCCCGCAATTGCGGCAGCACCATGGCGCCACCCGCTTGATGTGCGGACGTCCCAATCTCCGAAGCGGCGCTTTCTTCTCGCTTTGGAGCCTGGGGCTGCCGGCCTAAGAAGCCTGGCAGCTTGCAGCTCAACCGTTCAGGTCGCGGCTGGTGGAGTGAACTCTGGCCGTCAGCCTTGGAGGGGTCTCTCAGCCGGTGGGCCCCATCTCTTATCCGCTGGCGACGCGACAGCCAAACCTCTCCGTCATTGCCTAAGGGCGCATGATAGCACAGCCCGCCCCAAAGCACGAGGACGAGCGACCCGCATCCACGAGCTTAGTGGACGAACGGGCCAGCTACCGGGCGGCCAAGCGACCGGTCAAGATTGGCGTGACATACTCTGGCTCGTACTCCTCTCCCACTCGGTTTGGCAAGCACTCGGGCCGCCTTGGGGCGACGCTGCTCTGTGGGCTCTCGACGAGCCGCACCTCAGTTCCCATCACGCGGTCTCGCCCTGCGGACTTGTGATATGTCGCCTCGGGCTCGCTTCCGCGCGCCACGCAAGCCGCCCGCCAGCCTCACGCCGTTGGCGGATGTGTGGGATGCCTCCGGTGCGGGCACAGATATAACAATTGATACGTGGGCCGCAGCAGCGAGGCTGCAGCCTCCGCGCAGGCCCACGCGCCGCGTAATCCAACGTCCGCGAAAAGGGAGCAAGCATGCTGAACGGTATTCCCAAGAACGTGTCGCCCGACCTGCTCAAGGTGCTCATGGAGATGGGCCACGGCGACGAGATCATCCTCTCTGACGGCAACTACCCGGCCACCTCGAGCGGCAACACCCTGGTGCGCTGCATCGGCCTGGGCGTGCCCGAGCTGCTCGAGTCCATCCTCACGCTCATGCCGCTGGACAACTACGTTGAGAGCCCCGTCGCCATGATGGAGAGCCCCACGCCGGAGGAGCCGCCCATCTGGGCCACCTACCGCGAGATCATCGCCAAGCACTGCGGCGAGGTGAAGATCAGCCACATCGAGCACGACGCCTTCATCGAGCGCGCCCGCAAGTGCTACGCCATCGTGGCCACCTCCGAGGAGGCCACCTACGCCAACATCCTGCTGCGCAAGGGCGTCGTGCAGTAGGCGAGTTGCAACGACCGGAGGCGACGATTTACTCCGTAAACGGGAACTCGCCGCGGGCCAGGGCCTCCACGGCGTCGGCCACGGCGAA
>CAVHKV010000154.1:0-1738 GCA_963636635.1 uncultured Bacteroidales bacterium | reverse complement strand
CACCTCCGAGGAGGCCACCTACGCCAACATCCTCCTGCGCAAGGGCGTTGTGCAGTAGGTTTCCCAAGCAAGCCGCAACGAAGCAGAAGCCGCAACGCGCCGAAGAGCCAGCAAGGCCAAGTCGCAACGACAAAGCAAATGCCAACCAAGCAGGGGCCGCCGTTCAACACCGGCGGCCCTCTCCTGTTTGTCGGCAGACCCATAAACGATCTCTCTGTTAGGCCGCGCGATGGAGATTTGCCGTCACGTCGCTCGGCAGGATGGCCCCAGTAGGCCGGAATGACGGAAAAGAACGACCGTGGTCACGCCTGGTAAGACGCCGGAGTGGGTGGGCGCCACGTCAACGGCGGTCTAACAGAGAGCAAACGATTGGGGATTGCTAAGAGACCAGGTTTTCGGCAGCCCTTTCAAGATTGAGGGCTTTCAAGGGGGCTGCGGCCAACCGCTTGCGCCCCATAACCGGCGATAGCATCCCGCATCTAGCCGCTTGTTCCCTCCCTTAAATAAGTTCATTCAAGTTGTGGGGCGCAAAATCGGTACAGGCCAAGTAGAGGCCCTACCGTCATTTACAAAACCCCAGGTAATTGCGTTGCGCACGCTCGGGCTACCTAGCCCCAAACGCATTTGCGCCCCACAACTTGCACGAACAAATTCTGTAGGGGGCTTTCGCGACGATCAGAGGTGACGATTTACTCCGTAAACGGGAACTCGCCGCGGGCTAGGGCCTCCACGGCGTCGGCCACGGCAAAGTCTTCGCAGGCGCCGATGTGCCAGCGGGCGGCGGCCGCGGCGGCGGGCGTGGCGCCCGACACGGCCACGGAGTTCTTCACGGCGTTGAGCATGCTGAGGTCGTTTTCCGCATCGCCGAAGACGAAGACGTCGTCCTCGTCAACACCGAGGTAATCGCGCAGGTAGAGCACGGCGGCACCCTTGTTCCAGCCCTTGGGCATGGTGTTGGTGAAGCCCGCCTGCGGCACGTCAAAGTCCAGCTCGGGCACCGCCTCGTCCAGGCGGGCCTTCAGCTCTTGGGTGGCCGCGAGGTCCCCGCCCACGAAGGCGTTGATCTTCAGGATGTCGTGGCCGGGCAGCGCGCCCGGCTGGCAGATCTTGCCGTAGCGCGGGAAGGCCACGAGCAGGTCTTCCTTGGTGCCCTCGGCAAGCATGGGCTGGGTGCCGTCAAACCACACGAGGCCAGCGTGGTCGATCCCGCGCACGAGCTCGCCCATGCGGGCACACAGCTCGGCCGGGATGCGCTTCTCCACCACTAGCTTGCCGTCGTGGTAAATCTCGAGGCCGTTGGTGGCAACCGAGGTGGCGTAGCAGGGCTCGTCTCCCTCGAAGAGGGTGGCCGCCCAGCCAAAGCTGCGCCCGGTGGAGAGGCCCACCGCGCAGCCCTGCTCGCGCGCGAAGCGGAACGCCTCATGGATGCGCTGCGGCACCACCGTGGTGCCCCACGGCATGATGGTGCCGTCGATATCAGACAGGATGAGCCTCATCGATACGCCCTTCTACCTCGTATTTATTGCCCGCACGAACCGTGCAAGGCGAGCATGGCGAGAACACGCCGCGCGCGTTACCCCGCCGTGTGCCTCGCACTCGCGGCAACCCGTACCGCCCGTAAAAGAAGGCCCGCCGGGCTGCCGGCGGGCGCTTGCGTGCTACAGGCTCTCGATGACCTCGACGACCTGGTTGACGTATTGCTCGCAGATGGCGGGCGTGGCGGCCTCCACCATCACGC
>CAVHKV010000153.1:0-4943 GCA_963636635.1 uncultured Bacteroidales bacterium | reverse complement strand
CCGCATCTACGAGTACGAGCCCGAGGCACGCGGCCTCAAGGTCTCGCGTGTGGTGCAGGCCGCGCTCATCTCCGCCTATGCCGGCCTGTGCATCTTCAACCTCTTCAACGGCTGCCTCTTCAGCTTCGACGCAAGCTATAACTACGTCCACGGCCCGCTCAACAAGATCGGCTACCTCGCCATCGTTGCCGAGGCCGCGCTCGTCGTCGGCTGCTACGAGGCCAACAAGTCCAGGGCTGGGCGCTCGGTCTCGCTCATCATCAAGATCGTGCCCACGGTGGCCCTGCTGCTCGGGGCCTACCAGCTGCTCTATCCCAGCCAGCTCATGACGGGCATCATCGGTGCCATCGCCAACTTCATCCTGTTCGTGAACTTCCAGAGCTGCCGCGTGGAAGTGGACCAGCTCACCGAGCTCCCCAACCGCCAGAGCTTCGCCGCCGAGCTTGAGCACCGCCTCAAGTCCAAGACGCCCATGAAGGTGCTGCTGGTCTCCGTACGAAAGTTCACGCAGGTCAACCGCGTCTACGGCCACGCCGGCGGAGACGCCATTCTTCACCAGGTGGCCCAGGAGCTCTCGCACGCGCTGAGCTTCGGGCATGTCTTCCGCTTTGGCGGCTCGGTCTTTGGCGCCATCCTTCCCCTCTCCGAGGGCAACCGCTATGAGAGTGTCGTGGACGACGTCCGCCGCAGCCTGAGCAAGCGCTGGAACGTGGGCCGCCACTCCGCCGAGACACGCATCTGCGTCATCGAGCTCAACACCGACGAGGCCAGGCCCGCGAGCGAGGAGGACCTCGTCCGCCAGCTCGAGTACACCCTGGCCATCGCCAAGGAGGAGGACACCGACGTCCTCAAGTTCGACGAGCAAATTCACGAGCGCTACCTCCACCACATCGAGATAAAGCACGACGTGGAGACCGCCATCGAGGACAAGCGCTTTGAGGTGTGGTACCAGCCCATCTACAACCGCGACCGCAACCGCTTCGACGCCGCGGAGGCCCTCGTGCGCATTCGCGACGACCACGGCCGCCTCGTCTCCCCCGACGAGTTCGTGCCCATCGCCGAGACGAGCGACCTCATCGAGAGCATCACCTGGATTGTCATCGAGGACGCCTGCCGCCTGCTGGGCAGCCGCGAGGTGCCGGGTCTCGAGCGCGTGTCGGTGAACCTCACGGCCAAGCAGCTGCTGCAGCACAACCTCGCCGACAAGCTCGACGCCACCCTCAGGCGCTACGGCCTGCGCCCGGAGCAGATCAAGCTCGAGATCACGGAGCGCACCATCACGGAGAACGGCGACCTGGTGTCCTCGGCCATGGCAGAGCTCTCCGCGCGCGGCATCCAGTTCATGATGGACGACTTCGGCACCGGCTACTCCAACCTCGCCGGCGTGCTCAACATGCCCTTCGCCTTCGTGAAGCTCGATCGCTCGCTCATGGAGGGCCTGGTGACCGACCCGCGCGGCCAGACCGTGGCCAACTACCTCATCAGCTTCTTCCATGAGATGGGCCAGGCCGTGGTGGCCGAGGGCATCGAGACCGCCGAGCAGGCCCAGCTTGTCCTGGACTACGGCGCAGACCGCGTGCAGGGCTACTACTACGCCCGCCCCATGGCCGCAGCCGACTTCATCGCCTGGGCCTCCAAGCGCCAGTAGGGCGCAATAACTTTCAAACGAAAAGCGCCCGCCTCCCAATCAGGAAGGCGGGCGCCTCTTGTAAGGCTAAGGCCAAAAAAGACGAGCTAGAGGTTGGCGTTGCCAGCGGCGATGAGCTCCGCTTCGGTTCCCTTCCACCACGTGAGGCTGAGCATCACATACCATTTATTACAAGGGTCGCAATACTTTACATTGCCATCAAGGTGGCAGGGCTTGCCGCATTTCTTGCAGGGCCAATAGTAGAGACGAGTGGGGTTGTAATTCCAAACGCCGACTTCCCTGCCCCTGCAGTCGTAGACCCTTTGCTCCTCAGTGATCTCCTCACCGCCGGAAACCTGCTCGAGCTCGGCCTCGGTCAGCTGCCTGCCCTCGTTCTGCTCCATAGCCATACCCTTTCTGCCGCGGGCCTAGCGGTAGCTCAGGCCCTGGTGGTTCTGGTCCTTCACCACGACGTCGTGGGCGCCGCCCTCGACGATGGAAACCGAGGAGACGAGCGTGAGGCGGGCCTTGTCCTGCAGCTCGGGGATGGAGTTGGCACCGCAGTTGCACATGGTGGACTTGACCTTGTAGAGCGTGGCCGAGACGCCGTCATGCAGGGTGCCGGCGTAGGGCACATAGGAATCCACGCCCTCGACGAAGCTGAGCTTGGCGGCGCCGCCCAGGTCGTAGCGCTGCCAGTTACGGGCACGCGCGGAGCCCTCGCCCCAGTACTCCTTCATGTACTGGCCGTTCACGTTCACGCGCTCGGTGGGGCTCTCGTCAAAGCGGGCGAAGTAGCGGCCGAGCATCATGAAGTCGGCGCCCATGGCAAGGGCGAGCGTCATGTGGTAGTCGTAGACGATGCCGCCGTCGGAGCACACGGGCACGTAGACGCCGGTCTCCTCAAAGTACTCGTCCCGGGCGCGGCAGACGTCGATGAGCGCGGTGGCCTGGCCGCGGCCGATGCCCTTGGTCTCGCGGGTGATGCAGATGGAACCGCCGCCGATGCCGACCTTGACGAAGTCGGCACCACAATCGGCCAGGAAGCGGAAGCCCTCGGCGTCGACGACGTTGCCGGCACCTACCTTGACGGAATCGCCGTAGTGGGCGCGGATCCACTCGATGGTGAGCTTCTGCCACTCGGAGTAGCCCTCGGAGGAGTCGATGCACAGGACGTCGGCGCCGGCCTCCACGAGCATGGGCACGCGCTCGGCGTAGTCGCGGGTGTTGATGCCCGCGCCCACGATGTAGCGCTTGGAGCTGTCGAGCAGCTCGTTAGGACGGCTCTTGTGGGAGTCGTAGTCCTTGCGGAAGACGAGGGAGACGAGGTTGCCGTCCTTGCTCACGATGGGCAGGGCGTTGAGCTTGTGCTCCCAGATGAGGTCGTTGGCGACCTTGAGGGAGGTGCCGTCCTCAGCGCAGATGACCTGCTCGGCCGGCGTCATGAAGTCACGGACGAGCTTGTCGCGGGAGTCGCGGGAGACGCGGTAGTCACGCGAGGTGACGATGCCGCAGAACTTGCCGTGCGGGGTGCCGTCCTCGGTGACGGGCATGGTGGAGTGGCCGGTGCGCTCGAGCAACTCGAGCACCTCCGCGAGCGTCATGTCGGGCGTGAGGGTGGAGTCGGAGACGACGAAGCCGGCCTTGTAGGCCTTGACCTCGCGCACCATGGCGGCCTCGGACTCGGCGGTCTGGGAACCGAAGATGAAGGACACGCCGCCCTCCTGGGCAAGCGCGATGGCGAGCTTGGGGCCGGAGACGCTCTGCATGATGGCAGAGACCATCGGGACGTTCAGCGTGATGGGAGAATCCTCGCCGCGCTTGAACTTGCACAGCGGCGTCTTGAGGTTCACGTTGGCTGGGATGTTCTCCGAAGAGGAATAGCCCGGTACGAGCAGGTACTCAGAGAAGGTGTGCGACTCGCCCTCGAAGAACGTTGCCATGTAGGTGACTCCCTTTCTGCCATGCCGCGCGCCCCTTGGCACGGGCCCCTTACCGACACATTGTTGACATTGTAGCGTCTAGGGAATTATTCGCTACCAACAACAAAGTAAGGGGGCCAAACCTTTTGGCAGGGAATCTTGCTGTCCGGGGACAGGGGGAGGCCGCGTCGCTCTCAGGCAGTCCTGAGCTCGCACGAAAGTGACATTAAGTCACTTTCGGCTCGTGCGGAATCTCGATCGACGCGGCCTCCCCCTGCTCCCCTACCACCACTCGGCCGAAAGGTTTGGACTTTGTTTTTGGCGCTCAACCAACCTAAAAAAGGCACCGCGACGCGATGCCCCTCCCGCCCATACGTGACGGTTACAGCAACGCCATTCGACAAAGATACCGTGCTAGTTAGCCTCGCCAATTTGGTCGAGGGATATCGAGACGGTGTGCTTGGTGGGGACCCATTCGACCTTCTTGAAGAGGGCCACGACGTTGATGGGGATGTAGGTCATCATGAACAGCGGGAAGGTGAAGAGGTTCGTGAAGATGCGCCAGCGGCGCTCCTTGCGGCAGATGATGCGCTTGCGCTCCGAGATGGTGGTGATGACCGCCAGGACGAAGAAGGTCACGTACATCGAGCCGAAGGTCATCACGAGCGAGCCCACGCACATGGAAAGCTCACTCTGCGTGGCCAAAAAGCCGTGGCTGAGACTGCCGATGGCGAGGTAGACGGCGTTCACGAAGGCCGAGATGAGCGTGAGGATGTTGCCCGGCGCCACCGTCATGAGCATGTCGTAGGAGCCGAAGCGCTTCTTGCCCACGCCGCGGAACAGGTCTCCCACGTAGGAGAAGAAGACCTGGTAGAAGCCCTTGGTCCAGCGCATGCGCTGGGTCCAGGAGCTCTTGAAGTCGATGGGCTGCTCGTCATAGAACTCCGCGGGCGAAAAGGCGATGCGGATGCCGTTGGCGGCGCAGAAGGTGGAGAACTGGATGTCCTCGGTGAGGGTGTGGAAGTCCCAGCCGTTCATGCCCTTGACGATGCGCGCCGAGACCATCCAGCCAGAGCCAGAGATGGCGCAGCCCGTGCCGCAGTGCATGCGGGAGTTGTTGAGGAACTTTGCCTCGCGCAAGAACCAGGTGGCGTAGGCCGAGCTCACCCAGCTCGAGTCGAAGTTCTTGGAGTTGCGGTAGCTCGTGGAGACGAGGTAGCCCTGGTCGAACACCTTGTTCATCTCGGTGACGTAGGACTTGGAGAGCAGGTTGTCCGCGTCGAAGACGATGAAGGCGTCGTACTTGTCGGGGTATTCGTCCATGATGCGCTCAAAGCCGTAGTCGAGGACCCAGCTCTTGCCCTTGCGGGCCAGGTCGTTGCGCTCGTAGACGA
>CAVHKV010000152.1:0-4971 GCA_963636635.1 uncultured Bacteroidales bacterium | reverse complement strand
TCGGGCGCTGAAGAAAGGCTTTGATATGCGTATCTCTTACGAGTGGCTTGGCTCGATGGTGGACCTGCCGGAAGACCCGAAGGTCCTCTACCGCGAGCTCATCCGCACGGGCACCGAGGTGGAGACCATCGAGAAGGTCGGCGCCGACCTGGAGCACGTGGTGACCGGCCAGGTGCTCTCCAAGGTGGCCCACCCGGACTCCGACCACATGTGGGTCTGTAAGGTGAGCGTGGGCGAGCAGAACGTCGACGCCGAGGGCAACCCCGAGCCGCTGCAGATCGTCTGCGGCGCCCAGAACTTCAACGAGGGCGACAAGATCGTGGTGGCCATGGTGGGCGCCGTGCTGCCCGGCGACCTCAAGATCAAGAAGAGCAAGCTGCGCGGCGTGGAGTCCTGCGGCATGAACTGCTCCGAGCGCGAGCTCGGCCTGGGCGGCGACCACTCCGGCATCATGATCCTGCCCCCCGACGCGCCGGTGGGCGTGAGCTTCACCGACTACCGCGGCATGAGCGACACCGTGCTCGACTGCGAGATCACGCCCAACCGTCCCGACTGCCTCTCCTACGTGGGCATGGCCACCGAGGTGGGCGCGGTGCTGGACGAGGACACCCACATCGAGCTGCCGGCCATCCAGAAGGAGGAGGGCCCCAAGAGCGCCGACCTCGTTGACGTGAGAATCGCCGACACCGAGCTGTGCTGCCGCTACGTGGCCCGCGTGGTGCGCGGCGTGAAGATCGGCCCCAGCCCCGAGTGGCTCGCCCGCCGCGTCATCGCCGCCGGCAGCCGTCCCATCAACAACGTCGTGGACGTCACCAACTACGTGATGTACCTCACCGGCCAGCCGCTGCACGCCTTTGACCTGGGCAAGCTCTCCGAGCGCGACGGCAAGCGCCACATCGTGGTGCGCGCCGCCCGCGACGGCGAGCAGCTCACCACGCTCGACGGCCAGGATCGCACGCTCACGAGCGACATGGCCGTCATCACCGACGACGGCGAGCGTCCCGTGGGCCTGGCCGGCGTCATGGGCGGCCTCAACTCCGAGATCGACGACACCACCGTGGACGTCCTGCTCGAGAGCGCCTGCTTTGACAAGAGCCACATCTCGCGCACGAGCCGCAACCTCAACCTCATGAGCGAGGCCTCCATCCGCTTTGAGCGCCAGGTCGACGCCGCCAACTGCGAGGAGGTCTCCGACATCGCCGCCGCCCTGTTCGAGAGCTGCTGCGGCGCCACCGTCTGCCGCGGCCGCGTGGACGAGTACCCCGTGCCCGTGGTGGCCGCCCGCATCAGCCTGCGCGGCGAGCGCGTGCGCGCCATGTGCGGCGCCCCCATCACCGACGCCGAGATTTCCCACCTGCTCGAGCGCCTGGGCTGCGCCGTGGTGCAGCAGCGCGGCACCAGCGACTTTGAGGTCGTGGCGCCCACCAACCGCCCGGACCTCACCCGCGAGGCCGACCTCATCGAGGAGGTGCTGCGCCTGTGGGGCATGGACCGCGTGGAGCCCACGCTGCCCGCCGCGCGCAACCACCACGGCGGCCTCACCGTGGACCAGCAGCGCGCCCACCTCATCGGCCGCACCCTGCGCGCCTGCGGCCTGTCCGAGACCTTCACCTACTGCTTTGCCGAGGACGGCGACCTTGAGCGCGCCAACATCTCCGAGCAGGGCCGCGGCGTGCCCGTGCGCATCATGAACCCGCTTCTGGCCAACAACTCCGAGATGCGCCGCTCCATCCTGCCGGGCCTGCTGCGCTCGGTGGCCTACAACCTGGACCACGGCGTGGAGAACGTCACCCTCTACGAGCAGGGCCGCGTCTTCTTTGGCCACGAGGGCCGCACCCTGCCCGACGAGCCGCGCTACGTCTGCGGCGTGCTCTGCGGCGCCTGGGGCCAGGACGGCTGGAACGAGAAGCACGCCAAGCTCGACTTCTTCGACGCCAAGGGCGTGGTGGAGCGCCTGCTTTCTGCCCTGCGCATCACCAAGGTGCGCTTCAAGCCCTGCGATGCGGATGCCTACGGCTGGCTGCAGCCGGGCCGCTCGGCCGAGGTCTACGCCGCAGGCGAGCTGCTGGGCTGGGTGGGCAACGTGCACCCCAAGTCCCTTGCCAACTTTGGCATCAGCGCCGAGGTCGTGGCCTTTGAGCTCTCCGAGCCGCACCTGCTGCGCCTGGCCGCCCGCGAGCTGCCCTACCAGGACGTCCCGACCCTGCCGGCCATCACGCACGACCTGGCCATCGTGGTGGACGAGGACGTCACGGCCGAGATGCTCACCCAGCGCCTCACCAGCGCCGGCGGCAAGCTGCTGGAGAGCGCGAGGCTCTTCGACGTCTACCGCGACCCGGTGCGCGTGGGCGTGGGCAAGAAGTCCATGGCCTTTGAGCTCACCTATCGCGCGGCCGACCGCACCCTCACCAGCGAGGAGGTGGAGAAGGCCCACGCCAAGCTCGTGAAGAAGGTCTGCACCTCCACCGGCGGCGAGGTCCGCGGGTAGGGGGAGAGCGCGTTCCCATCGCCCGGCTTTGCCCCCCCTCACCCGAGGCTAGTTGCCAAACCAGAATGAGGCCGCTGCGGTGCCCCCGCGACGGCTTTCTCTGCTCTATGGTGGCCTGGACAATCTAGTTGTGGAGGGGCATGGGCCCAATTCCGCCCAAGCGGGGCCGTTGCGGCATAAGCTGCAGCGGCCTTTTGCGTTTCCGTGGGTCATTTGGGCCGCTCGCAAGCAATCTACGTGGCGCGGGGCTGCTCTGATGGTCGGAAACCCGTTAACTGAACGACTTTTGGGACGAATTTGGCGGTAGGCAAAGTAGTCCCTTATATAAACACGCAGGTAGATGGTTCGTTAAACTATTGATAAGTTTGATGTGGGCGAGATAGGTCGTTCAGTTATCGGGTTTCCGACCACACGAAGCGACTTTTCTCACGTAGATGCGTTGCTTGGGCCACCGAAGGCTGAAGTAACGGACGTTTTCAATGCCGGGGCGGCGACGAGTGAGCCTGCGAGAGCGGGCCCAAGTCTCGAAACGGCGTCGTTCGGGCTTACGTGGGCAAGCCGGGTGCCTTGTGGGTTTGCGTGTGCAAGCCGGGTGGGTACCTTGTGGCATGCGTGGCAAGCTGAGTGGGTGCCGTGCAGGCTTGCGGGGGCAAGTCGGGTGCCTTATGGGCATGGGGGCAAGCCAGATACTTTGCGGGCTTGCGGGGCAAGCCGGATGCTGCGTGAGCCTGCAGGTTAATTTCGCGCTCTGCGGGAGGCTGTTTTAGCGGGTAGTCGCTACACTGGATGGAGCGAAAAAGCCGGGTTGGGGGTTGCCTTGTCACCAGAGACGTTGCATCAGTTCAAGACGATTGGCGAGATTCAGTCATGCATCGCCAAGGCGGGCAGCCTTACCCAGGCGCTGCGCGAGGGCCTGGGCGTCATCGTGCGCGAGTGCGAGCTCGAGGCCGCCGTGATCTGGCGCACCGACAACGCCGAGGTCCCGACCCTGCGCCCGGTGTTCTGGATGGGCCCGGACGACCTCACCTCGCGCTCCCACGTCATCGGCGAGGGCGCACCTGGCCGCGTCTTTGCCCAGCAGAAGCCCGAGCGCCGTCTCGTCTTCGCCTCGGACCCAGACCCGCTCACCCAGGCGGACTTCGAGAGCCTGCAGATAGCCTCCACCGTGTGCGTGCCGCTCTCCGGCCCGCACGAGAACATCGGCTGCCTGCAAGTGGTCAACAAGGCCGGCGGCGGCCTGCTCAGCGACGAGGACGCCGACATCCTGGAGATCATGGCCATGAGCGCGGCCATGGCGCTCGAGGACAACGACCGCATCCACGAGCCGTGGGCGCCCGGCACACCCCTCATCGAGGCGCACGACATCACGCGCGAGTTCCAGAACGGCGAGGTGCTCACCCGCGTCCTGCGTGGCGTGAACCTCAACGTCTACGACGGCGAGTTCCTCGTGGTGCTGGGCGAGAGCGGCTGCGGCAAGTCAACCTTCCTGAACATCATCGGCGGCATGGACCGCGCCACCTCGGGCAGCTTCAGCTTTGAGGGCCGCGAGATGGGCGGCGCCACCCAGGCCGAGCTCACGGCCTACCGCCGCGACAACATCGGCTTCATCTTCCAGAGCTACAACCTCATGCCCAACCTCACGGCCCTGCAGAACCTGCGGCTCATCGCCGAGCTGGTGGACAACCCCATGGACTGCGAGGAGGCCCTGCGCCTAGTGGGCCTGGGCGAGAAGATGAACAGCTACCCCTCCCAGCTCTCCGGCGGCCAGCAGCAGCGCGTCTCCATCGCGCGCGCCCTGGTGAAGCGCCCCAAGGTCATCTTCGCCGACGAGCCCACGGCCGCGCTGGACTACACCACGAGCATCGACGTGCTCTCGGCGCTGGAGGAGGTCGTGGCCGCGGGCACCACGCTCGTGATGGTGACCCACAACGAGGAGATAACGCGCATGGCCAACCGCGTGGTGCGCATCCGCAACGGCCAGACGAGCGAGGTCACCATCAACCGCCACCCCGCCCACGCCACCGAGCTGGTTTGGTAGTGCGATGAAGAAAACGCAGGTCACAGAGCTGTTCGCCAACGTGCGCGCAACGGCCGTATCGTTCTTCTCCATCCTGCTGTTCGTGGCGTTGGGCGTGGCGCTCTACTGCGGCATGTGCTGGACGTCCGAGGCAAACGAGGGCGCCACCAACGAGTCCTACCTCCAGATGGGGCTGCACGACCTCGAGCTCACCTTCCCCTACGGCCTCACGAGCGACGATATCGCCGCGATTGGGGCGGTGGACGGCGTGAGCCAGGTGGAGGCGGGATATATCACCTACCAGAGCTTTGAGGACGACGGCGTGCCCTCCGTGATTGCCCTGCGCTCGCTGCCGGGCCAGATTGACGCGCTCACGGTGGTGGAGGGCGAGCTTCCCCGTGAGGTGGGGCAGGCCGCGGTGAACGAGGTCTACGCCAAGAGCCACGGCGTCGGCGTGGGCGACACG
>CAVHKV010000151.1:0-5026 GCA_963636635.1 uncultured Bacteroidales bacterium | reverse complement strand
ATTCCTATCCACCGCCATGGTTCCTCCTTGGATAAAAGGGCAGGTCGCGCCTTGGATTTGCGTCCGCTGGGACCGCCCTTGCTTGGGCTTGTACCGCTGGCTGCGCCCTTATTTGGGTCTGCACCGCCGGCCCAGTCCTTAGAAAAGAGCGCCCGAAGGCGCCCCTCGCTAGTACATGACCGGACGGACCGCGGTGACGCCCGGCACGTGCTCCTTGATGATGGTGTCGATGCCCTCGGAGATGTCCGTCGAGGCGAACATGCACGCGGCGCAGGCGCCGGTCATCTCGATGGTGACCACGCCGGTCTCGTCGTCAACGCCGATGAGCTCGATGTCGCCGCCGTCGGCCTGGAAGCTCGGGCGGATGGCGTCGAGCACGTCCTCGAGCAGCTGGTGGTCAATCTTTGCCGTGACGTCGCCCTCGGGCGCGGTCTCGTTCTCTGCCATGGTATCCCCTCTCCCGGACATGCCGGTGACGTTTGCTATCCCTTCGATGCTACCCGACTCGGGCCTAGCCGATGCCCCAGAACAGGTGGCCGCTTGTAGAACCCTTCTCGCGCGGGGCCGGCCTCTTGCCCGCCCGCACGGCCGCAATGGCCTGAGCGAGGCGCTTTACCTCGTCCGACGCCTGCTCGGGCGTGAGCAGCGTGGCGTCCACCGCAAGGCGACTGACGCCTGCGGCCACAAGCTCGCCCACCTGGGGCGTGAGGTCGAGCGGGGCGGCGTCGTAGATGCGCGAACGGCCGTGGAGGTCGGTGCGCACGGGCAGCAGGCGTCCGTCCTTGTCCTTGAGCGAGAGCTGGCGGCGGCGCAGGGCGCAGCGGGCGCAGTCGTGGACGCACTTGTTGGCCGCCTGCAAGACGCAGTGCTCGCTCGTCATCACGCGCACGCGGCCGTAGACGACGAGGCCCACCGGCACGCTGGCCTTGGGCGCCAGCTCGCTGATTTGGGCGAGCGTGAGCTCGGGCGAGAGCCAGACGCCGGCGGCGCCGCAGCTCGCGAGCTTGGCGAGCGCGGCGGCGTTGTGCACTGGGATGCAGCCGCGCACCTCGGGCTTGGCACCCTGCTTGGCGGCAAGGGCCAGCTCGGAGACGTTGCCCACCGCCACGCTTGCGCCGGCCGTGACCCACGGGTCGAGACGGGCGTGGTCCGGCTCGCGGCAGACCTCGTCCAGGACGGGGATGCAGCCGGCCGGCCAGACGGCGTTCTGCTCGCCGGGGGCGCCGGCGGCGGCGAGCGCGTCCGAGATGGCATACACGCGAGTGGCCCCAGCCTCAAGCGCCGCATGAGCGACCTCAGGCGTAGGGGCAAGGACGCAGATTTCGGGCGTTGCGACTGCAGGAATTGCAGATGTCGCCGAAGCCGACTCAGCGCCTACGGCAGCGGCGCCGTTCGCCTCAGAGGAGGCAGCAGCCGCAGCGGACGCCGCTGGAACCGACGTAGCGGCAGCCACGACTGTCAGGCCCTCCCCCGTCGCGGTGCCGCCGGCGCCGTCCAAATAATCCGAGGTAGACGAAGCCGGACAAGTCATTGCTTGGATGTCCGCAGGCTCCGGCACAGGCGCGAGCTTGGCGGCTCGCTCGGCATAGGGCGCAAGAATTGCCTGCACAAGTGCCTCGCAGGCAGCGGCGCGAACCTTGTGCACGGCCGAGAAGCCCATGCCACAGCCTTCGTCGAGTTCGATATCGAAGGAGACAGGCTCAAAGGGCGAGGTGCCCATACGGCCCACATGCTCGATGAGGTCCTCGCGCGTCACGGCCTTGGTGCGGGCGGGTTCAACGGTAAAGCCTTCGGCGGATGCGTGGGGCAAGTTGCGGGTCGTGGCCACGGGTGCGGAGGCGTCGGCGCAATCAGCGGACGCGGCGACGGGACATTTCTCCCCCGCAACACCTCGCAGCTCAGAGGCCTCGTCTGCGCAGCGCTCGGCACCAACGCCGCTCACGCAGGAGAGCTCCACGCGGAGGGGCTCGCCAAGGCGGGCCACCACGCGCACGGCCACCTTGCGCTTGCGCGAGACCTCGCGGGCAAGCGCCGCGTCGGCGCCATCGTGGGCGGCCTTGCTGCGGATGACGCGGACCGGGCAGCCCGCGGGCATGGGGCGCGCCACCTTGCACTCGATGGTGCCGCCGGCTGGCACATCCTCGGTAACCATCGCCGTGAGGAAAGAGTCCGGGTCGTCGTCGGGGCGCAGCTCAAGAAGGTCTCCCGCGCCCACCGGCTCGTCCAGGCGCACGAGGGCCGTGCAGCGCGCGCGGCGCTTGTCCTGCCTTGGGTCGGCGTGGAGGTTTCCCTTGCCGTCGCGGCGCTGCACCGGGACGCCGCTGCTCTGGAGCACCACGCCGACGAGCTGGCCGCGGTTGTTGGAGCGCTCGTAGCTCATAAGCTCGTCGCCCGATGTGCCGCGCAGGTAGGCATCGGTGAAGTCGCGGTTGAAGGCCCGCTTGAGCCGGCGCGCCACCTCGGCGCTCACCGGCGTGGAGCCCAGCTCGCTCGCCGTCGCGCCCGCACGCAGCACAGAGTCAATCTGCTCGCGGTAGGCGCCGACAACGCTCCAGACGTAGTCGGGGGCCTTCATGCGGCCCTCCACCTTGAGCGAGCCCACGCCGGCGGCCATGAGGGCTTCCACGCTGTCGGCCGTGCAGGCGTCCTTGGGGCACAGGGGCCTGGTGCGGCCGGGCGCGCTCACGCAGGCGCCGCGCTCGTCAACCAGCCGGTAGAGCAGGCGGCAGGGCTGGGCGCACAGGCCGCGGTTGGCGCTGCGGCCGCCGGCCATGCTCGACATGAGGCAGACGCCCGAGTAGCAGAAGCACAGGGCGCCGTGGCCAAATACCTCGAGCTCAACGCCCTCTTGAGCGATGCGGGCAATCTCTTGCAGCGAAAGCTCGCGCGAGAGCGTGACGCGGTGCGCGCCCTGCTCGCGCGCCCAGGCGGTGCCGCGCGCGTCATGGATGTTGGCCTGGGTGGAGACGTGGAGCTCCAGCTCGGGCCAGGTCTTGTGGATGAGCTCGAACAGGCCCCAGTCCTGGACGATGAAGGCGTCGGCGCCGCGAACGGTTGCCTCGCGCACGAGGGCGAGGGCGCGGCCGAGCTCGTCGTCGGCCACCGCCACGTTGATGGTCACATAGACCCGCGTGCCAGCGAGGTGCGCCGCGCGGCAGGCCCGCTCAAAGGAGTCGAAGTCGAAGTTGCTCGCGTTGCGGCGCGCGTTGAAGTCGTTGCCGACGCCGCAGTAAATCGCATCGGCGCCTACGGCAAGCGCCGCGCGGAACGGCTCCGGCCCACCCGCCGGCGCCAGCAGCTCAATCGACATCAAACCCTCCATCTACTCGCAGACCGCATAACAATACCGCAGCCATAGGAATCCATCCCGTCCGCAATTTAGGCGCAAACGTCATCAACCCAGCAAAGCACCCAAGCGACTCCTTGCAAACGCCCTCGCGAGCGGGCATTTCCAAGCGGACAAGGAACTCGGCGTTGAAAGGCCCTTGCACCGCGCAATGTCAGTCGTGGATCCCCGGCTCCTCCTACTGGAACTCGTCTACATTTGCTCGTATCTCCACGTTGGGTCAGAAACCCGCCACTCGCATGCATTTGCGTCATCTGTATTCGGCCGCAGGGTTGAGAGCCCGTCATTCGCCTACGTTTGGGCCTCGCGTATGCGACTGCGGAGCTCGGGAGCCTCCGAAAGGATACGGCCGTGCACTCCGTAGCCATACGCAGGGTCGAGTTTGTGCGGCAATCATCTCTATTTTGCAAAGCCGCAGGTAAACGCGTTGTCGTAACGTCAAAACTACCGCCAGTGATTGTGTATACCCTGCAGCCGGCTACGTGCGAGTCATCCGCATGCCTTTGCAGGGCGAAGGGCCCAGCAAGGGAATAAATTTGGGTCATCCGTATGCCCTCGCGGAATCGAGAACCCTGCGGCTGGCTACGCGTGGTCATTCGTATACGAGTGGGAATCCTGCTCAACTTGCAAAGTGAGCCTTCACCACGCCCGAAGATATCCAGCCCTCGCGCTCGCCGGATAGTCTTCCTGCCTCGAGCTCGGAGAGTAGAGATGCCACGGATGAAAGCCTCTCGCAGTCGCGCATGTCGAGAATGGCGTAGCGGCCATGCCCGTTCTTGGTGAGAAAGACTGGCGCCCCCTCGTGAACGTTCGAAAGCACCTCGTTGCAGCTGTGCAAATCAGAGACCGAATGAATAGCTGACATGGCAACCTCCTTCGAACTATCCCCCGTTGAATTGTACGGCGCCCGAGGCGGCAATGACATTGTGCTCGCCTATGGGAACGCGAAGCCTCTTCCGAGAAAAAGCCGAAAAGATGACTGTCGTAGCTGCACTTTCTTCGCTTTGTTATTCAGGCTTCGTCTAATCTTCAGTAGTTATCTGCTAATCTTCAGTAAATGGTGAAGATTAGCGTTAAGTATTGAAGATTAGGGAGCGCCCATGTCTGACGCAGCACTTATCGAGCAAACCCTTCGTCGTGACGTGGACGCGAAGGCGTCGGTGCGCCCCCTTAACGCTCAACTGAGCCCGTTCCTCTCCGGCGCATATTACTTGTACGAGGCCGAACTTCTCGACGTGTCAATCGTCATAGCGCAGCCGAAGGATGGCGTTGCCGGCAAGCAGAAGCTTGCCGTACGCGCCTCCGCCCTGGCTAAAGCTCTGGGCAGGCCCGTCGCCCTCTATCTCACGCGTATAAGTCGCCCACAGCGGCGCTCGCTCATTGAGGCAAAGCAGGGATTCATCACGGCCAGCGGCAATTGCTACTTACCACAGCTCTCCCTGCTGCTCTCTGGCAACATCGACGAGTCCATAGATGTCATGCGACCGCTCACGCCGATGCAGCAGGCCGTATTTCTCCACTGTCTTTATGCGGACCAACCAATCGAGTTGGTCAACGTCCAGGCAGCGCTTGGTGTGTCCTCGGGGAGTGCCTCCCCCGCCCTCTCCGAGCTGACGCGAATCGGGCTGCTCGAATGCAGTGTGGGAGGCAAGACCGGCAGGAAGAAGAGCTACCGAATAC
>CAVHKV010000150.1:0-5145 GCA_963636635.1 uncultured Bacteroidales bacterium | reverse complement strand
GATACCAGCGGTTTTAGAGACGCAAAATCAGGGGACTACTCACCAACCGCAGCGCAAATCGCCTAAAAGTCGGCCGAACGCGCATCGCGCGTGCGCTCGGGCCTTCAAATGCCTTGCAAGCTTGCGTCGAGTGCGGCCGCTGCCTGTCATTCGGAACCTAGTGTCATGAAAAAGGAGGCCGCCTGCTGGGGCGGCCTCCTTGCGTTGGTGCACGGCCATTGCGAGGCACGCGTCAGCCTGCCGCGGAGCGGGACCGTGGCGAAGCGAGGCGCGCTGGCTCTCCGTGGCGCGGGGCGCGCGCCAACCCTCCGCGGCGCGGGGCGCGCCGGCTCTCTGCGGCGCGGAGAGCGCCCAGCTCGAGCCGGGGCGCCCAGTCTGCGGCGACGCGGGCTGCGATGGCGCAACGCCCCTTCGCTACTCCAGCGTGCTGAGGGCGGCGCGGGCGGCGCCGAGGAAGCCGGCGGTGTTGCCCAGGGTGGCCACGCGGATGGGGATCTGCTTGCAGGAGTTGATGGCGTACTCGCGGAACTTCGTCTCGCAGACCTCGCCAAAGGTGTCGTAGCCGCCGCACATGCCGCCGCCCAGGATGAACGACTCGGGGTCGACCACGGCGGCAATGATGCTCATGGCGCGGGCCAGGTAGTCGCCCAGGCGCTCGCAGGCGTGGACGGCCTGCTCGTTGCCGGCGTGCGCCGCGTTGAAGACGGCCAGCGCGTCGGTGGCGTGCGAAATCTCCACGCTCTCGGCGCCGTCCTTCTCGCACTCCTCGCGATACAGGCGGATGAGGCCGCGGGCGCTCGCGTACTGCTCGAGGCAACCCTTGCAGCCGCAGCCGCAGCTCTCGGTCTCGGCGGGATTCACGTTGATGTGGCCCACCTCGCCGGCCGCGCCGTGGACGCCCACGAGCACGCGGCCGCCGGTGATGATGCCGCCGCCCACGCCGGTGCCAAGCGTGAGCATCACGGCGTTGTCGGCGCCGTCGCCGGCACCGAGCCAGGCCTCGCCGTAGGCCGCGGCGTTGGCGTCGTTGAGCGCGCGCAGGTGGGCGTTGGGGTAGGCGGCGCGCAGGTAGGCGAGAAGGCCGGCCAGGTTGAGCTCGATGTTGGGCGCGAGCGTCATCGTGCCGTCCTCGAGCACCACGCCGGGCACGTCGATGCCGATGCCGGCGACGGCCTGCGGGTCAACGCCGCCCTTCTGCGCGAGCTCGGCGATGGCGGCGCTCACGCGCTCGTAGTCGTCGGTGCCGGTGAGGGTGCCGGTGGGGATGCTGCCGGTGGCGAGCACGTTGCCGCGCGGGGTCACCAGGCCCAGCTTGATGCTGGTGCCGCCGATGTCGGCGCCCACGACCACGTTGGTCAGGCTTTGCGAGGTGTCCGGCTCGAGGGCGCTGTCGATGTCGTTGGGGTCAACCGTGATGTCTTCCATGTCTCTCCTTCTCCAGGCCTGCCGCAGGTGATAGGGGGGGGTGGCAGGCGAGGGACTCTCCAATTCGCAATTGTCCGTCCGCGTGGGCGCGCGGCTATCGGGAATTTGGGGATGCGGCCCATCCCGCCGGTGTGCGTTGCGGCGGGCGTGCACGGCGGGTGCGCGCGGCGGCCGCACGTGGTGATGCCGGCGGGCGCGAGCTTTACTTGCGCCCGCCTCCCGCCGTCGCGCAGCGCGCCAAGTTCCGAGCGCCAGGCTCCGCGTACCGGTTTGCGGAAGCTCAGGCGGCGCGGGCGCGTTGCCTCCTGTGAGCCGGGCAGTTCGGCGAACGTTTCCGCCCCCGCGCTAGCCCGCCCGCCTACTTCCCTTCGAGCGGGATGAGGATGTCGAGCTTGAAGGCACCGTCCTCGGCCGTGACGGAAAGGCTGCCGCCGTAGCGCTCGGCCACGAGCCTCATGGAGCGGATGCCGTAGCCGTGGTTGTCCTCGTCACGCCGGCCGCTCGCGTCCGTCTTGCTCGTGAGGGGCACGCCGTCCGCAAGCTCTATGCTGCCCGGCGCCCAGTTCTCCTCGTGGATGACCACCATGCCGGCGCTCACGCGGACCACGAGCGAGATAGTGCGCCGCCCGCGCTCGCTGATGCGGCAGGTGGCCTCGATGGCGTTGTCGAGCAGGTTGCCAAAGAGCGAGTACAGGTCGCTGGGCGCCATGAAGGCGAGCGCCGCGCCGTCGGCGATGCAGCTGAGCGCGATCTTCTCGTGCTGGCACAGCAGGCTCTTCTCGGTGAGGATGGTGTCGAGGGCCTCGTTCCCGGTCTCGATGGAGGCGTCGTAGATGCCCACGGCCTGCTCGATCTCGGCGAGGGCCTGGTCGTCCACCGCCTCCGCGCCGCTGCGCAGCTCGCGGATCTGGTGCTTGAGGTCGTGGCACTTGAGGTTGATGGCCTCGATGTTCTCGCGCGAGGTCTCGTACTGGCGCTTCTCGGCCTCAACCAGCCGCGAGAGCGCCTCGGCGTCGGCCTGGAGCCTCTTGTTGTAGATCATCTCGTACTCGGCAAAGAGCATGAACGCGCAGACCGAGCCGTGCACCACGCGCAGCGCCATGACGTAGGGGATGGGGGCGCCGAGCCAGGGCAGCACCTTGTTGATCATGTCGAAGACCACGGTCACGAGCACCACCACGAGCATCACGAGCAGCATGCCGCGGTCCTGCGTGCCCACGAAGCGCCCTTGGTCGATGCGGCGAACGAGCAGCAGGTAGCAGGGGACAAAGACGAGCGCGGTCACGGCCGCCGAGCAGGCGATGGTGAAGCCGGGTGCGTCGATGTCAACGCCGGCCTGCGAGCTCGCGATGCGCAGGAAGCCGTCGAGCCCGGTCGCGAGGTTTTGCATGGTGTAGGCCGAGGTGCAGTAGAACAGCGCCTCCCAAAACGTCGTGCGCAGGCAGGCCGTGACGCTGAGCGTCATGGCGATGGGCACGAGCGCGAAGACCACGCCCTGCTCCATGACGAGCGCCTCTATCCCGCTTGGCCAGAGGGCCTGCACGGGGCCTTGCAGCAGCTTGGCCATCCCGGCAACGGCCGCGGCGCACGCGAGGCAGCGCGCGGGGAAGTGGCCGCGGCGCGCGAGCCTCCTCGTGAAGAGGTAGGTGGAGAGCAGGATCTGCGCCAGCATGATTGTCGTGCTGAGGATGTCCGCCGCGCTCATCAGATGCTCCCGCCCAGGTAGGCGGCTATGGTCTCCATGGCCGCCTGCTTGCGGGAGCGGCTGAAGTACAGCGTGTCTCCCGAGGCCATGGCCAGCGAGTCTCCGCGTACGAGGCGGATGTGGGCGAGGTTTGCCAGGCAGTTGTTCGAGATGCGCACGAACCTCGCCTCGGCCAGCTGCTCCTCGGCCGAGCGCAGGGTGCCGCGGATCTTGACCTCCTCCATGCCGCCCGGTGCCACCACGTAGTAGACGAGGCTGTGGTTCGCGACCTCCACGTGGCTGATGTCGGCGGCGTCGAGGACGCGGATGCCACCGCGCCCCTCGAGCACCACGGTCGTCTTCCTCGAACGTCGCAGGATGCGCAGCGCCTTGTCCATGCGCAGGCACAGGGCGTGGTAGCTGACGGGCTTGACCATGAAGTCCAGCGCGTCGACCTCGTAGCCGCGCACGGCGTACTGCGAGAGGTTGGTGACGAAGATGAGCGGCGTGGCGGTGTCGTAGGTGCGCAGCAGCGTGGCCGCCTCCATGCCGTCCATCCCCGGCAGGTCGATGTCCATGAGGATGAGGTCGCAGGCGCGCGCCGCCGCGATGAACTCGTTTGCCGAGCGGTACCACGTGAGCTTGAGCTCCACGCCGCGCTCGCGGCGGTAGCGCTCGAGGTGGGAGCGCAGCACCTGCCCCTCCTCAAGGTTGTCCTCGATGGACACGATCTCGATCACGTGCCGCCCTCCCAACCGCGGTTTGTTGCTTCCGTGCGCAGGGCCGGCGCCTTGCGCAGCCTTTTGCCCTCGTGCGGGGCAGTGCCTCGCGCGGACCGCCGGCCTGCGCTGCGGGACCTCGCCGCCGCACGGCCGCCGCGTGCTCGCCCGCCCGCGCGCGGCCGCCCGCTCACGTAAGGCCGGCGCCTTCTCAAGCGGCCCCAGCGTCCGCCGCGGGCCCCTTGGCCTTGCAAATATGGTATTCGTTCGGCCCGCAAAACTCCCGTCCGTTCACGCTCGCCTGCTGCAAACCACGCCGCTTCGGGCGCAGGTTACGCCAAGGCGCTTCCCGGCCGCGCGGCGCCGGCGTACGTTCGGCCCACGCACAAGGCAAGCGGGGCCGGCAAAGGGCCGGGCCCCGAGGAAGCCCCAAGGATAGGGAGGAAGTCATGAAAGCAGTTACGAGGAGGAAGTTCGTCATTGGCGGATCCGCCGCGGCCGTTGCCGCGGGCCTGGGGCTCAACGCCGCGGCCTACACCTTCCGCAACGTCATCACGCGCTGGTGGTCCGGCACGTTCACCAAGGTGAGCGACGAGAATCTCGACTACTCCGCGGACGAGGCAAAGGCCAACGGCCGCGAGCTCTCCGTGCGCGTGGAGCAGGAGGGCGCCGTGCTGCTCAAGAACGACGGCCTGCTGCCCATGGCCGCCGGCAACATCGCCCTCATGGGCTACGCCGCCATCGACCCGGTCTACATCGGCGCGGGCTCCGTGGCCCAAGCCGACGGCTCCGACGACCTCGTCAACTTCTTCGAGGCCTTTGAGGAGGGCGGCTTTACCGTCGACTCCACGCTCAAGCAGTACTACGAGGACTACCTCGCCAACGAGCAGAACCGCGACAACGACGCCGGCGGCATGTTCAACATGCAGGGCGCCGACTACAACATCCTCGACCAGCCCATCGACAGCTACAAGGACAAGCTCGACGCCGCGGCGGCCGCCAACGACACCGCCGTTGTGGTCTTCTCCCGCGCCGGCGGCGAGGGCGGCGATTTGCCCATCGAGATGAGCGGCTACACCAACGGCGACGCCGGCAAGCACTACCTCGAGCTTCAGCAGACCGAGCGCGACCTGCTCACCTACGCCGAGAAGAACTTCAAGAACGTCATCGTGCTGCTTGACAGCTCCAACCCCATGGAGCTCGGCTTCCTTGAGGAGGAAGGCGTCAACGCCGCCATCTGGATCGGCGCGCCGGGCGCCGTGGGCAACAAGGCCATCCCCACGCTCATCACCGGCGAGGTTAACCCCTCGGGCCACC
>CAVHKV010000149.1:0-5156 GCA_963636635.1 uncultured Bacteroidales bacterium | reverse complement strand
AGGTCTGCGAGCAGATCTGCGCCCTCATGGACAAGGCCCGCGCATGACGTCGGGCAATAAAGAGCAGCTAGAGGGTACCGAGCCTAATCAGGCTGCAACGCCCGGCGCCATGTCCGCCGCAAAGGGCGGAGGCGAGTCGAAGCCCGAGGTCGTGTCAAACGAGGCTGTTGAGGAGAAGGCGAAGCCCAGCGCTGCCGCCACAACCACAAAGGCCGGCAGCAGCCCCAAGTCGCCCAAGAAGGTCAAGGACGCCAAGCCCTCCAAGCAGGGCGGCTATGATTTCGTGCGGAACGGCCTTGCGGACTACCCGGCGCCCTCGCGCTTCGTCTACGCCTTCGTGGCCTACGTCATCTGGGCGTTCATGTTCGTCTTCTACCCCTCGAGCTTCGAGGGCCTGGACGAGCAGATCGCCAAGAGCCGCGGCAAGGGCGTGGTGCTCGTCATGAACCACGTGTCCATGGTGGAGCCGGTCGTCACCATCGTGGCCCTGTGGCGCCGCGGCATCCGCGTGCGCCCCCTCTACAAGCTCGACTTTGAGAAGATCGGCGCCGCCAAGTGGCTCTTCCGCCGCATGGGCGGCATCCCGGTGGACCGAGGATCTGCCGACCTCAAGGCCCTCAAGGCCTGCCGCGATGCCCTCAACCGCGGCGAGTGGGTGCTCGTGTACCCCGAGGGGACGCGCATCAAGAGCGACGAGCAAAAGCCCGAGATCCACGCCGGCTTTGCCATGATCGCCCAGATGGCCAAGGCGGACGTGGTGCCTTCCGCCGTCGTTGGCGCGGCCGACCCCTACAAGACTAGGCGCACCCGCAGGCGCCACTCAAAGATCATCGTGGGCGAGGCCATCGCCTTCGACGAGCTTCCCGGCAGCTCCCGCAAGGAGAAACTCACCGAGATGGAGCGTGTGGCCATGGAGCGCGTCTACGAGCTGCGCGACGGCCTGCGCAAGCGCTATCCCGACCTCTGGTAACAACGTTGGAAAGGCAGCCCATGGCTCAGATCACCGTCGCCGAATACGCCGGCGCCTGCTACGGCGTCCAGAGGGCCCTCGACCTCGTGCAGAAGGTCGCGGCCGAGGCAACCGGCCCCGTCCGCACGCTGGGGCCGCTCATCCACAACCCGCAGGTTGTAAGCGAGCTCGAGGCCCTCGGCGTCACAGTCACCGAGGACGCCCCGCAAGACGCAGGCTCCACCCTCGTGCTGCGCACCCACGGAGTGGTGCCGGCCGTGGAGCAGGCCGCCCACGAGCGCGGACTTGAGGTGGTGGACGCCACCTGTCCCTACGTCAAGCGCGCCCACAAGGCCGCCGAGCGCCTGCAGGCGGGCGGCTACCAGGTCATCGTGGTGGGGGAGAGCGGCCACCCCGAGGTGGAGGGCATCCTCGGTCATGCCCCAGGTGCCGTCGCCGTTGCCGGCGTGGCAGAACTTGCGGGCCTCGAGCTTGCCAAGAAGGTGGGCGTGGTTGTGCAGACCACCCAGGCCAAGGCCACGCTCGACGAGGTGCTGAGCTACCTCACGGCCCAGGTGGCCGAGGTCTGCGTGGTGAACACCATCTGCGAGGCCACGAGCGAGCGCCAGCAGGCGGCCGCCAAGCTCGCCACCTCCTCCGAGGTGATGGTGGTCATCGGTGGCAAGAACTCCGCCAACACCACGCGCCTCGCCGAGATTTGCAAGCAAAGCTGCGAGCGCACACACCACGTGGAGACGCCCGCGGAGCTTGAGGCGAGTTGGTTTGCCGGCGCCGAGCGCATCGGCGTCACCGCCGGGGCCTCCACACCCGCCAACCAGATCGAGGAGCTCGTGGCCGCAATTAGGGCCCTCTGCTCATAACGTGAGGTATCGCGGCCGCATATGGCCCGCGCCCGCTCGCATGCTAGACTTTGAACCTTGAACATACGAGCAAGGAGTATCTATGTCCAAGCCCATCGTTGCCGTCGTCGGCCGCCCCAATGTGGGCAAGTCCACGCTGGTAAACCGCATAGCCCAGAAGAAGGACGCCATCGTCCACGAGAGCCGTGGCGTCACGCGCGACCGCAGCTACCACGAGGCCGACTGGAACGGCCGCGAGTTCACCCTCGTGGACACCGGCGGCATCGAGAGCGAGAAGTCCGACGACGTCTTCGCCGGCCGCATCCGCGAGCAGGCGCAGGCTGCGTGCCTGGAGGCCGACGTCATCATCTTCGTGGTGGACGCCACCACCGGCGTCGTCGACGAGGACGAGACCGTGGCCAAGATCCTGCGCCGCGCCGGCAAGCCGGTGTTCCTCGTGGCCAACAAGCTCGACAACCCCTCCGACGAGAAGAACATCTGGGAGTTCTACTCCCTCGGCCTGGGCGAGCCTCGCCCCATCTCGGCCGGCCACGGCCACGGCACGGGTGACCTGCTCGACGAGGTCGTCGCGGCCTTCCCCGAGCCCGCTGAGGAGCCGGTCTATCCCGAGGACGCCCTGCGCGTGGCCATCATCGGCCGCCCCAACGTTGGCAAGTCCTCCATCACCAACCGCTTTGCCGGCAAGAACCGCTCCATCGTGAGCGACGTGGCCGGCACCACCCGTGACGCGCTCGACGTCGTGGTGGAGCGCGAGGGCAAGCGCTACCGCCTGGTCGACACCGCCGGCATGCGCAAGCGCAACCTCGTCCACGAGGACGTCGAGTACTACAGCCTCGTGCGCGGCCTGCGCGCCATCGACGACGCCGACGTCTGCCTGCTCGTGGTGGATGCCTCCGAGGGCGTCACCGAGCAGGACCAGAAGGTGGCGGCCCTTGCCATCGAGCGCGGCTGCGCCCTCATCCTGCTGCTGAACAAGTGGGACCTCGTGAAGACCGACGAGATGCGCGAGGACGTCATGCAGAGCGTGGCGCGCCGCATGACCTTTGCCCCCTGGGCCCCGGTCATCCGCGTCTCGGCCCTCACCGGCCGCTCGCTCGACAAGGTCTGGGCCGTGGTGGACCGCGTGGGCGCGGCGCACGCCGGCCAGGTGCCCACCGGCGCCCTCAACAACCTGCTCGCCCAGATGCGCGAGAGCGGCCACACCGTCTCCGACGGCCCCAAGCGCCTGCGCATCCAGTACGCCAACCAGACGGGCAACAAGCCGCCGGTCATCACCTTCTTCTGCAACTTCCCCGAGCTCGTTGACGACAACTTCAAGCGCTACCTCGAGAACCGCCTGCGCGAGAATTTCAACCTCGAGGGCACGCCGATGCGCCTGCGCTTCCGCAAGAAGCAGTAGGCCGCGTCCGGGGTTAGTGGGGGAGTTCGCATGAACCTTATCGCGCTCGTCATCTACCTGGCGCTCACCTTCTTCGTGTGCGGCATTCCCTTTGGCAAGCTCATCGCGCGCGCCAAGGGCGTGGACATCCAGAAGGTGGGCTCGGGAAACATCGGCACCACCAACGTCGCCCGCGAGATTGGCAAGGGTGCCGCCGCCTGCACCCTGCTGCTGGACGCGGGCAAGGGTGCCCTGTGCTGCGGCGTCGCCACGGCCGCCTTTCCCACCCTCGTGACGGGCGGCGCGGCTGTGAGCCCCACCGAGCCTGCCGCCTGGACGGTGGGCCTGGTGATGCTCGCGGCCATCTGCGGGCACATCTTCTCGCCTTTCCTGGGCTTTCACGGCGGCAAGGGCATCGCCGTGGGCGTGGGGGCGCTGCTGGGCTTTGCCTGGCCCGTAGGCCTCATCCTGCTCGGCACCTTCTTCGTGATCGCCTACCTCACCAAGCGCGTCTCCATCGGCTCCATCTTCGTGGCGTCCGTGGTGGGCTTTGCGCTCGCCATCTTCTACGGGCCCAACCTTGGGCTCGACGCCGTGGTGGAGGCGGCCGGCCTCGTGGTGGTGTGGGCGCACCGCTCAAACATCGCCAAGCTCAGGGCCGGTACCGAGAAGGCCTTCAGCTTCCACAAGAAGGGTGAGAAGCCAAAGGCCGATGACGAGGACGTGGCAAGGTGACCCGCGCCGCAGTCATAGGCGCCGGCTCCTGGGGCACCGCGTTTTCCGGCCTCGTCGCAAAGAACTGCGGCGAGGTTCGCTTGTGGTGCCGCAGGGACGAGCTTGCCCAGAGCATCAACGCCACGCACACCAACCCGCGCTACCTCGCGGACTACGAGCTGGCGCCCAACGTCGTCGTCACCTCGAGCCTTGAGGTGGCCTTGGACGACGTGCAGATGGTCGTGCTGGCCGTGCCCTCAAACCACCTGAGGGACGTCTGCCACAAGATCGCGCCCTTGCTCGGGCCCAAGGTGCCCGTCATCACGCTCACCAAGGGTGTGGAGCCGGACAGCGGCCTGCTCATGAGCGAGGTGGCCGCAAGCGAGCTGGGCGGCCCGGGGCGCATCCTAGCCCTCTCGGGCCCCAACCACGCCGAGGAGGTCTGCCGCTCCATGTACTCGGCAGCCGTCCTTGCCGGCGAGCACACCGAGGTGGCAGAGGTGATTCGCCCGCTCATATCCAACCCTGAGTTTCGCGTCTACGTCTCCGGGGACGTGCGCGGCGTGGAGACCTGCGGCGCCGTCAAGAACGTCATCGCCATCGCCTGCGGCATGGCGGCCGGCATGGGCCTGGGCGACAACACGCTCGCCCTCATCATGACGCGCGGCATCGCCGAGGTGGGACGCGTGGTTTGTGCCACCGGCGGAGAGCCCATGACCTGCATGGGGCTGGCCGGCATGGGAGACCTCGTGGCCACCTGCACCTCCGAGCACAGCCGCAACCGCCGCTTTGGCGAGGCCTTTGCCAAAGGCGTCACGCTCGCCGAGTTCGAGGAAAGCAGCCACATGGTGGTGGAGGGGGCGCGCGCCTGCATCTCGGTGCGCGAGCTTGCCGCCAAGCGCGGCGTGCAGGTGCCCATCACCGAGGCGGTGTGGAGCGTCATATACAACGGCGCGGACCCGCACGCCGTGGCCCGGGCCCTGGCAGACCGAGCGCCCACCCGCGAGTTCTACGGCATGAACGCCAGCTAACGCCCACCGCGCTCGCATGCGCGGCTTGCAAGACCGAAATCACACGCCAACAGAAAGGCAAGACATGCTGAACGACGTCATGATCGCCCCGTCCATCCTCTCGGCCGACATCGCCAACCTGGCCAGTGACCTGCAGGCCATCTCCGACGCCGACTACGTGCACGTCGACGTCATGGACGGCCACTTCGTGCCGGTCGTCACCT
>CAVHKV010000148.1:0-5233 GCA_963636635.1 uncultured Bacteroidales bacterium | reverse complement strand
GGACCTCGTCGTGCATGGCCTTGATGCACTCGGCGGCGCAGGCGGTGCGGAAGGTCACCTCGGCGGAGGGCATGCCGCCGGCAACCAGGGCGCGGGCCATGGGGACGGCGTCCTCGACCTTGTCGAGAACGACGACCGGGACGATGGCGAGCTCGTGGAGCTTCTCGTAGAAATCCTCGTACATGTGAAATCCTTTCTCGCCTGCGCGGCACCCGAAGGTCGCGCAGCCCAAAGTTGTGAAACGCCTGGTAACAACCGCGTCGAGCGGGGCTAGCGGGGGCAACCCCTAGCGGGCGACGCGGGTGGCGCCGCCGGACGCGGCCACGGCCGAAATCTCGGCCTCGGTCACGAAGTTGTAGTCACCGCGGATGGAAAGCTTGAGCACGCTGGCGGCGATGGCGTAGTCCACCGTCTTCTGCGGGTCGTAGTCGTTGAGCATGGCGTGCAGCAGGGCGGCGTTGAAGGCGTCGCCGGCGGCCACGCCCTCCAGGACGTGGACGTCGTGCACGGGGCTGAACCAGTGCTGGTCGCCCTCGGCGCGGTAGAGCATGCCCATCCACTTGGAACGACTGGTGGAGGAGACGTTACGCACCACGGAGGCCACGACGCCGCAGCCGTACTCGGCGCAGATCTGGCGGGCCATCTCCACGTAGGAGTCGCGCTCCTCGATGCCGCTGGCGAGCGAGCCCGAGACGCAGGTGATGCCCAGGGCGTAGGGGGCGTCCTCGTCGTTGGCGATGCAGACGTCAACGAGGGGCATGAGCTCCTTCAGCACGGACTGGGCCTTCTCCGGGCTCCAGAGCTTGCCGCGGTAGTTGAGGTCGCAGACGGTCTTGATGCCCTTGGCGCGGGCGCAGGTGAGGGCGTCCTTGCAGGCAAGCGCCATCTCGTCGCTCACGGCGGGGGTGACGCCGCTGAAGTAGAAGACGTCGACGCCCTCGAGGATCTTCTCCCAATCGAAGACCTCATGGGAGGCAAGGTTCATGGCCGAGTACTTGCGGTCGTAGACGCAGCCGTTGCCGCGCTGGGAGGCGCCGAGCTCAAAGTAGTAGGAGCCCAGGCGGTCGCCCTCGCGCACCACGCGGGAGGTGTCGACCCCGTAGGAGACGAGGGTGCGAAGCGCGCAGTCGCCGATGCGGTTGGCCGGCACCACCGAGACGTAGGCCGAGCTGTCGCCCTGGTAGGACAGGGAGAAGGCCGTGTTGGCCTCGGCGCCGCCGTAGCGGACGTCAAACTCGGTCGCCTGCTCCAGGCGCAGGTTGTCCTTGGGGGAAAGGCGCATCATGATCTCGCCGAAGCAAAGAACGAGGGGCTTGTCGCTCACGGGGACCTCCAATTCAATACAATTACCTTTACGGAATCGATTTACGAAATCGATTTCATTACGTCGCGGACATTGTATGCTTGTGCGAGCAAGAAATACAATGCTTTTTCGCGTACGGCGCAGATTTGCCCATGGGAGGTAAGGGTGGCTCGCGTAAGGATCAAGGACATCGCGCAGCAGGCGGGCGTGAGCCCCGCCACCGTCTCGCGCTACCTCAACAACACGCCCGGCGCCATGACCGAGCAGACGCGCGAGCGCATCGCCGAGGTGGTGCGCCGCACCGGCTACCAGCCGCTCGCCGCGGCGCGCAGCCTGCGCACCGACCGCTCCCGCCTGTTGGGCATCGTCCTCGCGGACATCCTCAACCCCTACTCGTCGGCCATGATCGAGGCGCTCTCGGCCGAAGCGGCCAAGAGCGGCTACACCCTCATGACGGCCGTGAGCTCAAACGACAGCGTGGCCGAGGCCTCGGCCACCGAGCGCCTGCGGGCCGCCGGCGCCGACGCCCTCATCGTCAACACCTGCGGCGGCAACGAGGAGCTGCTCGACCAGCTGAACGAGAGCGTGCCGGTGCTGCTGCTCGACCGTGAGGCGCAGGGTTGCGAGCTGGACCTCGTGACCTCAAACAACGCCGAGCTCATGGCCTCGCTCGTGGCCGAGCTTGCGGCCTGCGGCTGCACGCGCCTGGTGCTCTTTACCGAGAAGGACCACACGAGCTCGGTGCGCCGCGAGCGCGAGCGGCTCTTCCTCGCCACGGCCGCCGAACGCGGCCTGGGCGCGAGCGTCGTGGAGCTCGTGCGTGAAGGCGAGACGTGCGCAGAACAGGTACGCGAGGCACTGCTTGTGGGCAGTGTGGGCGCGGGTGGCACGGGCGCAGGGCAGCTGTGCGAGGGGCCACTTGAGAATGGCATCGGTCCAGACGACGAGCGCGCCGCTGAGGCAACGGTCAATGAAGGCGGCAACGCGGCCGACAAGGCATATAACCCCAGTTCGGCGAGTAGCGAAGATGCTCCCGCCGACGGCCCGGTGGGCATCATCGCGGTCAACGGCCTGGTCTTCTTCCGCCTCATCGAGGCCTTCCAAGACCTGCAAGCCCAGGGGCAGTGGGGCTCGCGCTTCAGCTTTGGCGAGCAGGCCGGCCCCGTGCTCTACGCGGCCACCTTTGACGAGTACGTCTGGAACCGCATGTTCATGGGCGGCGTCACCACGGCCGCCCAGGACGTGGGCGCCATCGCCGCGGCCGTCATGGAGCGCGCCCTCACGCGCATAGAGGGCCCGGGCCTCGAGCCCACGCGCACCCAAATCAGCGGCAACATCATCCGCCGGGCGTCAACGCAGCACCAATAGACTTTGGCGAGCAAGACGCCCCAAACTTTGGCGAGCAAGACGCCCTAAAGCCGGAAGCAGATCAATAGGCAACGCAACGGCCAGCCAAGCGGGCACCTCTCGTGAGCAACCGAGCGGACTCACCTCGCAAGCAGCTGAGCGGGTGTATCTCGTGAGCAGCCAAGCAAACGCCTCTCGTGAGCAACCGAGCGCCACTCCCCCTCCGAGTGCAGCGAAGGCGGGGCGACGGTATCAATGCCGGCGTCGCCGGGTTTGCGCCAAATCGGCAAGGCAAGGCGCCCCAAAGCTGGAAGCGTACCGATAGAGAACGCAACGCCCAGCCAAGCGAACGCCTCTCGTGAGCAACCGAGCGCCGCCCCCCAACAGACGCAGCGGAGGCAGAGGTGGCGGTGGCAATGCCGGCGTCGCCAGGTTTGCGTCGATTCGGCAAGGCAAAGCTCTTTCACCCGGCGCTTGAGAAAAGCGAACAGTTCGTGAAGAAATAAGCTGTTGTAGACGTAGGTGAACGTTAACCCTATACTAGGAGCCGTCCCGCCGTCTCCTCTCTCCCATGAGGCGGGCATGCGGCAGAAGCCGGCTGTTTCTCGCGGTGCAACACCCCCCATGAACCTTGTCCCGCCCCATGCACTACTTTGCACTCCCCCCTCCGAGAGACAGCCGGCCTCTCCTTCCGAGGCCGCAGCGAACCAGGTGGCGCCAATATGGGCTTTCCGCGAACCCGCGCTTCCAAGATTCCAGCGCGCTTTTACGCCGCCCGCGGGTCCGCGCTCCCAAGATTCCGACGCGCTTTCGTGCCGGCCACCGCCGCCCGCCTCCGAGCTGGCTACGTCGTCCGCTCCCGAACCCCGATTGACGCTGCAGAACCGCCGCAGAAAACTGGTTTACAATTTTGGTCCCATCGTCCGTTCGGCCAGGAGAGTCCCATGGCACGCCAGTCGTCACCCGCCAAGAAGCGCATCACCATCACCGAGATCGCGGCGATGGCAAAGACCTCCAAGACGACCGTCTCCTTCTTCCTCAACGGCAAGACGGACCGCATGTCGCAAGAGACCCAGGACCGCATCCGCAAGGTCATCGAGCAGACCGGCTACAAGCCCTCCCCGCTCGCCCGCGGCATGAATGCCAAGCGCAGCTCGCTCATCGGCGTGGTCATCGGCGACATCACCAACGCCTTCGCCAACCAGATCGTCAAGGGCATCGACGAGGTCATCTCCGCCGAGGGCTACCGCATGCTCGTCTGCAACTCCAACTTCGACAAGCAAAACGAGCTGGCCTACATCGACCGCCTGCTCGCGCTGGGCGTGGACGGCTTCATCGTCCAGCCCACCGCGCAGTTCAAGGAGATCACGCGCCAGATCAGCGAGGCGGGCAAGCCCCTCGTCTTCATCGACTCAAAGCTCTACGACTACGCCTCGAGCTGGGTCAAGACCGACAACTACGAGGCCTCCTACCAGGCGGTTGAGGCCTGCGTTGCAAAGGGCTACGAGCGCTTCCTCGTCATCATGGCCGAGCCAGGCCTCATCTCGAGCCGCATCGAGCGCATGAGCGGCTTCGTGGACGCGCTCGAGAGCCACGGCCTGAGCTTTACGCAGTACGTCTTTGAGGGTGACCGGGTGGACGAGCAGGCCGTCTGCGACTTCTTGGAGAAGAACGTGGACGGCAAGACCCCCACGCTGCTCTTTGCCCCCAACTGCTGGGCCCTGCCCGAGATTTACAGGTGCTGCCGCAGCTACTACAGCCTCATGCCCAACAAGCTCGGGCTTCTTGGCTTTGACAACACCGAGTGGGCAAGCGTCGCCTCGCCGGCCGTCTCGGTGGTGGTGCAGCCGGCACGCGAGGAAGGCGCAGGCGCCGCGCGCATCCTGCTCGACGCGATTGACGAGAAGCACGAGGCCAACCCCCAGCAGGTGCTGGACTGCCAAGTGCAGTGGGGCGACACCACGCTCTAGCAGCTTGAACGCAGCTGCCGGGTCGGAGCGCAGGTTCAGGGCAGAATGCGCTCTTTAAGTTCCCGATTGCCCAAACCACAGCCTCAGATACAACTCGGCGAATATTTAGGCGATTTGGGCTAGAGGGGGATAAGTAGTCCCCTGATTTTGCCTTTCTAAAACCGCAGGTAAACGAACTGTGATATTTACGGACTACTCAGCCGCTGGTCGCAAATCGCCTAAAAATGGGACGAACCGACATCTAGTCATCTGCAACGAGCGATTCCCTGCTCAAAAGCCTGTCCTAAACTGATTTACTGCCGTTTTACCAAAGCCTTACCTCAGCAATCATAAAACCGCGTGCATTTGCCCTGTTGTTGCTTGACAAAACCGGTTTTGCAAACCAGACTGACATTGCAGTGAAACTAAAGGCTTTCAAACAGATTGGAAGTAGCAATGGCAGAACAGGACGCAAGCACGGGCTTTGGCATGGACTGGTTCCGTCTTGACGGCAAGGTGGCCCTCGTCACCGGCGCCACCTACGGCATCGGCATGGCAATCGCCGAGGCCCTCGGCGCGGCCGGCGCCAAGATCGCCTTCAACGCCCGCCACGCCGACAAGGTCGCCGAGGCCG
>CAVHKV010000147.1:0-5251 GCA_963636635.1 uncultured Bacteroidales bacterium | reverse complement strand
GTCTCTTACCGTGCGCTTGGCTTTCTGTTCCTCGTCAGCGCAAAGCCGAGAGCGTTTCCAGGACAAATCCCGCAAAAGCTAAGTAGGGGAGAGCCCTCCACGCGGGCGTAGCTCGGGCATGAGACTGCTCGATTCATATCGCTGCTTTCCAGCCCAATCTCGCAAAGAAATAGGCCCCAGCTGAAACGTCAGCTGGGGCCTATCGCACGTTTATGTGGCGTCGCTACAGGTACTCTATCTGCGCGCCGTCGGTGTCGCAGGTGAGGATGTGGGTCTCGCAGGCGGGGAACTGCTCGCGCAGGCGCACCTGCAAGAACTTGGCCACGATGGTGTCATCGGTGACGGCCATGAGCGTGGAGCCCGAGCCGCTGATCCACAGGGTGGCCGCGCCGCCCTCGAGGCAGGTTGCGCGGATGGCCTCGTAGTCGGGGATGAGCTTGCGGCGGTAGGGCTCCTGCAGGCGGTCGTCGTTGGCGGCGGCGATGAGCTTGGTGTCGCCGGTCTCCAGGCCGCGGGTGAGGCCCGCGATGCGGCCCATCTGCCACACGGCGTCAGCGAGCGGCACCTGCTGCGGCACCACCTTGCGCGCCTCGCTCGTGTGCACCTCGTAGGGCGGGATCACGGTGACAAAGCGCAGCTTGCGGCTCACGTCGTAGCGCAGGCAGCAGGGCAGCTCGCCCTGCGGGGTGAAGGAGCACACGGCTGCGCCCAGGATGGCGGGCGCCACGTTGTCGGGGTGGCCCTCCACCTGGGTGGCCATGGCCACGAGCTCCTCGCGCGTGACGGTGTGGCCGGTGAGCGCGGCGGCGGCCATGATGCCGGCCACCACGCAGGTTGAGCTGGAGCCCAGGCCGCGGGCCACGGGCACCTCGGTCTGGATGTCGATGGCCACGCCAAAGGGCTGCTCGTCCCAGTGGGCGAGCGCGTTCACGAGCGAGACGTAGACGAGGTTGTCCTCGTTGCGGAACTCCTCGGGGCACCCCGTGATGGTGAGCTCGTCTGCGCGCTCGAAGGTGAAGTGCGAGTAGAGCGAGACGGCCATGCCCAGGGTGTCGTAGCCAATGCCCAGGTTGGCGCTGGTGGCGGGAACGGAAATCTTTATCATGCGAGGATCCTCGTCGCGCTGGCCTCAACGTAGGCGTTCATCTCGTCCACGCCCACAACGTCATTGAAGCGCTCGGCGGCGTTGCGCAGGTTCCACAGGCCGGCCGGGGCCGTGGTGCCGGTGAGCTCGGAGAGCTTGTCCATGCAGGCAAAGCCGCTGAGTCCCTCGGTGGAGACGCCCAGGGCCCCCAGCACGTCGGCGCTGAACTTGTAGGGGCTTGCGGTGGAGAGGCACACGCGGGCCACGCCGTCTGCCGGCATGCCGTCCAGCACGTGCTTGGCCACGGCGGTGTGCGGGTCCAGCAGCGCGTGGTTGGCCTCCCAGGCCTCGCGGATGGTGGCGCGGGTGGCCTCGTCGTCGGCGCGGCCGCAGGCAAAGGTGGCGTGGAGCTTCTCGAGCAGCTCGGCCGGAACGGTGTAGGCGCCCTTCTCGGCGAGGTCGGCCATGAGCGAGCTCACGAGCTCGCAGTCGCCCTCGGACAGGTAGAACAGCAGGCGCTCGAGGTTGGACGAGACCAGGATGTCCATGGAGGGGGAGATGGTCTTGTGGAAGGGGCGGCGGCGGTCATAGGTGCCGGTGGTGATGAAGTCGGTGAGGACGTCGTTGGCGTTGGAGGCCACGGCCAGGGTGCGCACGGGCAGGCCCATGAGCTTGGCGTAGTAGCCGGCGAGCACGTCGCCGAAGTTGCCGGTGGGCACGCAGAAGTCAACCTGGTCGCCGAGCGTCACGGCGCCATTTGCCACGAGCTGGGCGTAGGCGTCGAAGTAGTAGGTGACCTGCGGCACGAGGCGGCCGACGTTGATGGAGTTGGCGCTGGAGAGCACGACGTTCTTCTCGGCCAGGCGCTCGCGCAGGGCCTCGTCGGCAAAGATGCGCTTCACCTCGGTCTGGGCGTCGTCGAAGTTGCCCTCGATGGCGCAGACGGCGACGTTGTTGCCGCCCTGGGTGGCCATCTGCAGGCGCTGGACGTCGGAGACCTTGCCGTGCGGGTAGAACACCGTGACGCCGGTGCCCTCGACGTCGGCAAAGCCGGCAAGCGCGGCCTTGCCGGTGTCTCCGCTCGTGGCGGTGACGATCATGACGCCGCGGCCGTCGCCCTCGCGGCTCACGCGCATGAGCTGGGGCAGCATCTGCAGGGCCACGTCCTTGAAGGCGCTCGTGGGGCCGTGCCACAGCTCGAGGATCCAGTCGCTTCCGCAGGGCGTCACGGGCGTGACGGCGGGCGAGTCGAAGTTCTCGCCGTAGGCGGCGCGCACGCAGCCGTCAATCTCTTCAGCCGAGAAGTCGTCCAACAGGTGGCCCAGCACGGCGCGGGCGCGGTCCTGGTAGGTGCCGGCCATGAGGCCTTCCAGCGAAGGTGCGCCCGCGGTGACGTCGTCTCTCACATACAGGCCCCCGTCGGCGGCGATTCCCTCGAGAATTGCCTGCTTGCTTGTTAAGGATTCGTTTCGCGAGCGAGTGCTGTGGTAGAACGTTGTCACTGCTTTCTCCTTGTGTCGAAGCGTCTTTGCGCGAGCGCCTGTTACAAGAGGCGCTCAAGGCGTTTTCGGCATAATAACGCGGCGCAAAGCAGGCCGGGCCCTCAAGGGCCACGTGAGACAATCTGGTAACGAAGCCCACGGCAAGCCCCTGCGAGGAGCGACATGATCAAGATCACCAAGTTCGGAGGCTCGAGCGTCGCCGACGCCGGCCAGTTCAAGAAGGTCAAGGGAATCATCGAGGCCGACGAGGGCCGCCGCTTCGTGGTGGTCTCGGCCGCCGGCAAGCGCAGCTCGGACGACAACAAGATCACCGACCTGCTCTACCTGGTGGACGCCCACCGAACCTACCACGTGGACTGCACCCCGCTGCTTGAGGACATCAAGAGCCGCTTCGTGGGCATCGCCGACGAGCTCGGCCTCTCCTATCCCATGGCCGAGAAGTTCGACGAGTTCGCGGCCAACATCAAGACCTACTCCACCGAGTACATCGTGAGCCGCGGCGAGTACTTCACCGCCCAGCTCATGAGCGAGTACCTCGGCCTTCCCTTCGCCGACGCCGCCGACTACGTGCGCTTCCACCACGACGGCACGCTCGACATGGAGCGCACCTGCGACCGCATCCACGACCTGGTGGTGCGCGAGGGCTGCTTCGTTTTGCCTGGCTTCTACGGCGCCACGAGCGAGGGCGACATCCGCCTGTTCAGCCGTGGCGGCGGCGACATCACCGGCGCCATCGCCGCGCGCGCCCTCAACGCGGACCTCTACGAGAACTGGACCGACGTCTCGGGCTTCCTCACGGCCGACCCGCGCATCGTCAAGCGCCCGCGCGCCATCCGCCGCATCACCTTCGACGAGATGCACGAGCTCTCCTACATGGGCGCGTCGGTGCTGCACGAGGAGGCCATCTTCCCGGTGCGCGAGGCCAACATCCCCATCGCCATCCTCAACACCAACCACCCCGACGAGCGCGGCACCATCATCCAGGAGCGCGTGGAGCCCTCCGCCGACGACCCGGTGATCACCGGCATCGCGGGCAAGAAGGACTTCCTCACCGTCCACATCGCCAAGGCCAAGATGGGCAACTCCGTGGGCCTGCTCGCCCGCACCCTGGCCATCTTCGAGCGCTACGACATCTCGGTGGAGCACGTGCCCACCGGCATCGACTCGTTCGGCGTGGTGGTCAACGGCGCCGACGTGCGCGACAAGATCTACTCCATCATCGCCGACATCCAGCGCGAGCTTAAGCCCGACGAGGTCAAGGTCATCGACGAGCTCGCCCTCATCAGCGTGGTGGGCCGCAACATGTCCAACCGCCCCGGCACCTCGGGACGGCTGTTCAACGAGCTGGGCTCCAAGGGCATCAACATCCGCCTCATCACGCAGAGCTCGCAGGAGATCAACATCATCTTCGGCGTGAACAACTCAGACTTCGAGAAGACCATCCGCGCCGTCTACGACGCCTTCCTGGACGAGGAGTAAACCATGGCAGATACCAAGAACGTCGCGATCCTGGGCGCCACCGGCGCCGTGGGCACCCAGATGCTCGAGTGCCTGGCCGAGCGCAACTTCCCGGTGGGGGAGCTTCGTCTGCTGGCCAGCGCCCGCTCCGCCGGCAAGAAGGTAACCTTTGCCGGCCGCGAGGTTGAGGTCATGGAGGCCACGCCCGAGGCCTTCGAGGGCATGGACATCGTGCTGGGCGCCGCCGGCGACGCCACGGCCAAGGAGCTCCTGCCCGAGGCGGTGCGCCGCGGCGCCACCGTGGTGGACAACTCCCACGCCTTCCGCCTGGACGCCGACGTGCCGCTCGTTGTGCCCGAGATCAACCCCGAGGACGTGGCCTGGAACAAGGGCCTCATCTCCAACCCCAACTGCGCCACCATCATCGGGCTGGTGCCCACCTGGCCGCTGCATAAGCTGGGCCACGTGACGCGCATGGTGGTCTCCACCTACCAGGCCGCCAGCGGCGCCGGCGTGCCGGGCATGGCCGAGCTCGAGAGCGAGCTTGAGGCCCTCGGCCGCGGCGAGCAGATGCCCGCGCCCACCGCGTTTGCCGACCAGCTCGCGAGCAACCTCATTCCGCAGATCGGCGGCGAGAAGTTTGAGGGCTTCACCTCCGAGGAGATGAAGATGCAAAACGAGGGCCGCAAGATCATGCACCTGCCCGAGCTGCGCGTGAACTGCACCTGCGTGCGCGTGCCCGTGCTGCGCTCCCACTCCGAGAGCGTGACGCTCGAGTTCGAGAACCCGGTCTCGCTCGAGGAGGCCCGCGAGGCGCTCGCCGGCGCCCCCGGCGTGAAGCTCGTGGACGACCTGGGCGCCGAGAAGGCCTGCGACCGCTTCCCCATGCCGCTCTACACCAGCGACCAGGACCTCGTGTGGGTGGGCCGCATCCGCCGCGACATCTCCAACCCCAACGAGGGCTGCGGCATCACCTTCTGGTGCTGCGGAGACCAGATTCGCAAGGGCGCCGCCACCAACGCCGTCCAGATCGCCGAGCTGCTTCTCTAGGGTTCGTGCCTCTTACATAGCCCAAGGCTCAAGCCGCCGCGCGCTCTGTGCGTGGCGGCTTCTCTTATGGCGGGCCCGCAGGCTGGTGCGCTTCGTCCGCGTGGACGTGCGGCGGTCGGGCATGGCGTTTGCTTGCGGGCCTTTGCTGGTGGGCGCA
>CAVHKV010000146.1:0-5299 GCA_963636635.1 uncultured Bacteroidales bacterium | reverse complement strand
GCGCGGATGTCGGCCGGGATGCGCTCGAGCGCCATGACGGCGCAGGCGCCGGCCTCCTCGGCGATGCGGGCTTGCTCGGGCGTGGTCACGTCCATGATGACGCCGCCCTTGAGCATCTGGGCGAGCTCCCTGTTGAGCTTTACGCGGTCGGTGTTCTCGGCCATTTCTTCCACCTTTCTGCTTGCACGAAATTCTGTCGTTCGTGACGTTTGCTTGTCTGCGCTTGCAGGTCCGCTTGCTCGGGATGGTCGAGTTGCAGGCTGCTGTCGCTTCTCTTTGTTTGGCAGGCCGTTGCTTCGAGCAACGCTTGCCAAAACCCTCAAGCTGGACTTGATGCACATGACCTTAAGGGCAACTTGACCTTGGCTAAATACTCAGATTCTGGGAAAATCTTCAGGCCAGAATAAGGTCAGATACAAAGTTGGGATAAGGCCAGATGCTCGACTACGATCTTGCGCAACGTGGCGAATTTAGCTTGTATGACTATCTCTACCAGCGTATTCGTGCGGATATCCTTGCAGGCGAGCTTGAAGCGGGCCAGCGTCTGCCGTCCAAGCGCTCCCTTGCGTCCCATTTGGGCGTGAGCGTGGTCACGGTGGAGGGTGCCTATGGCCAGCTGGTGGCCGAGGGCTACGTGCGCACCCGTCCCAGGAGCGGCTACTTCGTCTGCGAGCTGCCCAAAGCATCGCGTGTCTCCATCCGTCCTGCGCATCCTGATGATACGAACCTTGATGAAGAGCTTGTGGCTCCGGACACCCTTGGCCATGACGAGGATGCGGCCCGTCTGTGGGCACGCAGCCTGCGCGCGACGCTTACGTCAGAGCCTGAGTCCGAGGTCTTCTCCGTGGCTCCCGCGCAAGGCCTGCCGCGTCTTCGCAGGGCCATCGCAAGCCACCTGCGGCAGTCGCGCGGTCTTTCCGTTCGTCCGTCCCAGGTGGTGGTGGGCGCCGGTGCCCAGGTGCTCGACATGCAGATCGCCCAACTCATCGGGGCGGGGAAGACCTTTGCCGTGGAGGATCCCGGCTACCTGCGCCTCACGCGCCTCTACCAACACTGCGGCGAGGAGGTTCGTCACGTTGGCCTGGAGCAGGCCGGGCCTTCCATGGCCTCGCTCGAGCAATCACATGCCGACGTCTTCCATCTCATGCCCTCGCACCAGTTCCCCACGGGGTGCGTTACCTCGGTGAGCCGACGCTACGAGCTGCTCGGCTGGGCGGCCGAGGCCGAGGACCGCTGGCTCGTGGAGGATGACTTCGACTGCGAGTTCCGCCTCGCGGGCAAGCCGGTGCCGGCGCTTGCGAGCATCGATGCGGCCGGGCGCGTCGTCTACACCAACACCTTCTCCAAGAGCCTGGGCTCGGCATTGCGCCTGGCCTACATGGTCATGCCCGAGGAGCTTGTTGAGCGCTTTGGCAGCGAACTCGGCTTCTACTCGAGCACCGTGAGCTCGGTGCAGCAGGTGGCCCTGGCGAGGATTCTGGAAGACGGCAGCTACGAGCGCCACGTCTCGCGCCTGCGCAAGCGCTGCCGCGACGCGCGCGACGAGTTGCTTGCCGCCCTGCGCTCCCGCCCGGACGCGGGCAAGCTCCACTTCGAGAACGTGGACGCGGGCCTGCACCTCGTCATGGCGGTGGAGACGAACTCAACCGAGGGCTACCTTGCCCTGCAAGCCGCCGAACGCGGCGTACCCGCCGGTGCCGTCCTGCCCCTCTCAAGTTTCGCCTGGGACCAAACACGAGCCCAAGCCCCCGACAACCTCCGCCGCCTAGTAATCCGCTACGACACCCTCACGCCTAGGGTCATCGACGCTTTGGCGGGATTGGCCATCTAGAACATGTGAGGGTGTCGCTTCGATTCTTACGTGAGGCGGCGCTTGCACTATAGGCGTTGGGTTTGTTGGCTGCGTTGGCAAGGAACGGCCTATTGCCAGCGCTCGCTTGATTGATCGTGCTCCCTACACGTCCCACGCCTCGACGAGACGGGCGTTTTCGTCGGCGGGGCGCGCCTTGGACAGGTAGTCCCGCAGGTATGGGATATTGAACCGGACCGCTCCTCGTGCCGGAGCGAGAATGACGCCGTTGTTCAGGAGCGTCTGGCGGTATGCCGCCACCTGACGGTGCGTCTTGCCTAGGTTTTGCGCCACATCTCCGGTTTGGGCCACATGCGACTCGTCCATGACGGCGACCATGGCGCGCAAGTAGCTAACCTCGCCAGAGCCCATCGCATCGAGAAGCGGCTGGAGGGAGCGGCGCTCGTATGCCTCCAGCGCAACGGGGAAGAAGGCATCGACGCCAGCCTCGGTGAGACGGTACGCGCGGCCTTGCATTTGCTGGTTGGCGTATTCCACGGCGTAGTAGCCCAAAAGCTGCATCATATAGGGGTGGCCACTGCTCTGCCTCACCAATTGCTCCAGCGCCGTCGGTTCGACCGTCAACCCCTCTATGGATTCAAACGCGGACGAAAACGCGCCCTCCACCTCTGCGTGAGTTAGTAGCCCCAGCTCTTCATGGACGCAGCGACGCATGTAGGTGCAGCCGTCGTGATGTATCACGTTGTCATAGGCAAAGGGGAGTCCCGCTACAACGAGTGCGATGTCGTGGCCCTTGCGCGAGGCCATCTGAAAGGCGCCGCAAATGAGCGAAACCTCTTCGAGCGGGACCTTCTGGATTTCGTCAATCGAGATGAACACGCCCTTGCGCGCTTGCTCGCAGGTCTCGAGCAGCAAGGTGTCGAGGTCCTCTGGTGTGTAATGGGTGGTCTTTGTCGTGCCGGAGCCACCGACGCTGCCGCCCATGCCAAACGCCGTCACGCTGACCTGCGGCGCCACTGTGGAGGAGCGGGTGTCAAAGCGGGCCAATCTCCTAAAGAGGGAGTTGAGGGCATTCTCGGCGTTGACGTCGAACGTGTCCCAGCCGGCTTCCTGAGCGCGCTGGGAGAGGTGCTCGACGAGCGAGGTCTTGCCGCTGCCGCGCGTTCCCGTGACAAACAGGGCGCGGTCCTCGCTTCCCCTTACGTCAAGCGCGCGTTCGAAGCGTTCCACGAGGGCCTGCCTGCCAAAGAAGAATCCGGGCTTTCCGCCAAAAACGGGCGTGAACGGATTGGTGAACATGGCTGCCTCCCTGCGGCGACGCTGTTGTTGCTTGCTAAGAGTATAACCAAGTCAGGCGATTGGCCGGATACTAAGAATGCTAAAGATACTAAAGATGCTAAGAAGACTAACGATACTAATGAAGTGACGCGATGCTAAAGATTGGCCAACAAGCTCCATTGCGGTCGGAGATGTGATTGGGGCCTCCACACTGGGCCGGGGACCCGTAGGCGGGGCTACGGTTGCGGCGTGCCCTGAAGGGCTGCCGATCGGGCGTCAGTGTACGGCCGCTTGCCCCTGCTCCGTCTCGGACCCCTTCGAGATTCTTGCGTCGATGCTGCGGCTATTCTCGGCCGGCATCGAGTGCGGACGAGCGCGCGTTCGCTTGGGTAGAATCGTGGCCGTAGCTAAATCGATGCCGCGGTGGCGGCGGGACGGAGTGGTATGGCTGGGGAGAACTTGCAGGTGGCGGCTGCGATCATCGTTCGTGACGGCAAGGTGCTGGCCGCGCAGCGCGCCCACGGCATGAAAGACGGCTGGGAGCTGCCCGGCGGCAAGCTCGAGGCCGGGGAGTCGGCCGAGGACGCCTGCCGTCGCGAGATTCGCGAGGAACTCGGCCTTGAGCTCGGCGTTCTTTGGCCCTACACCACCGTCTCGCACGATTACCCGGAGTTCTCCATCACCATGGACGTCTTTTGCGCGCCCGTGCCGCCCGAGGTCGAGCCGCAGATGCTCGACCACGAGGCCCTGCGTTGGCTTGGCCGCGACGAGCTTCTGAGCGTGGACTGGCTGCCGGCCGACCTCGAGGTCGTGCGCTCCTTCGGCCTCAACTGGGTTGCCATCTTCGAAGACATGCACATGTAGGGTCTTCGGCCGCCGCGGGGCGGGCCACTCCGGCACTTTACGGCATCAGAATGCGGTGGGCGGTTTGCCTCGGCGGCATTCGGAAGGAAGTGGCGCCGGCACGCGGCCGTTACGCGTCGCGTGTCCGACCTCCCCAGCTCCACCAATCCCACGCCGCGCTCCGGTACGTGGCCGCCGTGTGGCGTGCTCCACCCCGCGCCCTGCGCTCCGCCCCGCTGCATCGCCTGAAAGCAAGGGGCAAGTGGCGCCATTTTGTCCCCAAAGCGAACTACAATGTCTCGGGGCCGCGCGGGGTTGCCTTGCTGTGCGGCCGTCCCAATCCAGCAAGCCTCAAGCGCGAAAGGAAGCGCATGGCTAAGAAGACCGTTCTCACCCTGTCCAAGCAGGCGCAAGAGGGCACTCCCGTGACCATGGTCACGAGCTACGACTACACGATGGCCTCCATCGTCGAGGCCGCCGGCATCGACATGATCTTGGTGGGCGATTCGCTCGGCATGACCATGCTTGGCTACGAGGACACCCTGCCCGTCACGATGGACGACATGGTGCACCACGCCCGCGCCGTCACGCGTGCTACCAACGAGACCTTCGTGGTGGGCGACCTGCCGTTCATGAGCTACCAGGCCAGCTGCGAGCAGGCGCTCGCCAACGCCGGCCGCCTCATGAAGGAGGGCCGCTGCCAGGCCGTCAAGCTCGAGGGCGGCGTCCGCTGCGCCGCGCAGATCAGCGCCATCGTGGAGGCCGGCATCCCCGTGGTGGGCCACGTGGGCATGACGCCGCAGAGTGCCAACAGCTTCGGCGGCTTCAAGGTGCAGGGCAAGAGCGCCGAGAACGCCCAGCGCATCATCGACGACGCCCTGGCCGTTGAGGCCGCCGGCGCCTTCGCCGTGGTGCTCGAGTGCGTGCCGAGCGAGCTGGCCGCCTTCATCACCTCCAAGCTCACCCACTGCTTCACCATCGGCATCGGCGCGGGCGCCGGTTGCGACGGCCAGGTGCTCGTGGCCCAGGACATGCTCGGCATGACGGCGGGTGGCTTCAAGCCCAAGTTCGTGCGCCAGTTTGCCCAGGTGGGCGAGGCTATGAAGGGCGCCTACGAGGCCTACGCAAACGACGTGCGCGAGGGCGCCTTCCCCGCGCCGGAGAACGGATACAAGATCGATTCCGAGGTCATGGACCAGATCAGGAGGAACAACTAATGCAGGCCGTCACCACCGTTGCCGAGGTTCGCGAGCAGGTTCGTGCGTGGAAGCGCGAGGGACTCACCGTGGGCCTCGTCCCCACCATGGGCTACCTGCACGAGGGCCACAAGAGCCTCATCGTGCGCGCCGCCGCCGAGAACGACCGCGT